>JBGPFL010000230.1:0-7076 GCA_041483295.1 Blastocatellia bacterium
ACCGACGATCCTTCCCTGATTATCGTCTCTGTTCTCTCCGGCCCGGTCGAGATGACCGCAACCGGCGCACCGCACAACTCCTCAATACGTCTGATGTAGCCCCTGGCCGCGGCGGGCAATTCTTCGTACTCCGTTATCTTACTGGTGTTGGTCTTCCATCCGGGAAGTGTCTCGTAAACCGGCTCGCATTCCGCAAGCACGTTAGCGCCATAAGGCATGTCCCCGGTCGTCTCTCCGCGGTACTTGTACGCCGTGCATACTTTGATTTCGTCGAACTCGTCGAGCACGTCGAGCTTCGTGAGCACCAGCGCGTCGAATCCATTCAGCATCGTCGCATAACGCACTATCACCGCGTCGAACCATCCGGTGCGCCGAGATCTTCCTGTCGACGCCCCGACTTCATTGCCCCGTTTCTGAAGGTACGCGCCGGTCTCGTTGAGCAGCTCGGTCGGAAACGGCCCGGCGCCCACACGAGTCGTATAGGCTTTGACTATGCCGAGCGCGCCGGTGATGTGTCGGGGTGGCAGGCCCGTGCCCGTCGCCGCGCCCCCCGCTGTGGCGCTCGATGAAGTGACAAACGGATAAGTGCCGTGGTCCATATCGAGCATCGTACCCTGGCCACCTTCCAGCAGCACCGACTTACCCTCTCGAACTGCGGAGTTGAGCAGCACTGCGGTGTCGCGGATGAAGGGCTTCAGCGTGAGCGCCTCACTCAGAAATTCATCCAGCACACGTTCGACTGCGAGCGGCTCTGCGCCTATCGAAGTCAGCTCTCGGTTCGCTCTCTCGATATTCTTGCGGATCTTCTCGCGGAGCAGATCGGGGTAGAGCAGATCGCCGACGCGCACACCGTTCCGCGCGGCCTTGTCCTCGTAGGAAGGTCCTATGCCGCGCATCGTTGTGCCGACGCTGTCAGCTCCCAATCCCGCCTCCCGTGCGCAGTCGAGTGCAGCGTGATAAGGGAGTATCAGGTGAGCCCGGCTCGAAACGAACAAGCGGTCCGAGCCTTCGACTCCCTGATGTCGAAGCTCCTCGATTTCGGCATTGAACGCGCGCGGGTCAACCACGACGCCGTTTCCTATGACGCAGATGCACTCGTCGTGCAGGATGCCTGAGGGGATCAGATGAAGCACGAACTTGCGCTCGCCTATTCGAACGGTGTGCCCGGCGTTGTGACCGCCTTGATAGCGCGCAACGATGTCAAAGTGCGGCGCGAGAATATCAACAACCTTGCCTTTGCCTTCGTCGCCCCACTGGGCTCCGACTACGACGATGTTTTTCATAACCATTCAGGAACCGGACCACCAGCAAACGGGGAGGAGTTCCAGAGAGCTTTGTCTCTCGATCCGACGCCAAGCTGTGAATCCCGGTTATTTTCTTTCAAACAGACGTACAGGCGCACACTGTCGATGGCAACGTGTGCGCCTGCGAGCTGCAATTGTGCAGAAACACGGTCCCGGAGCTTAAACTACCTCGACTCCGAGCGCGCGGTCGATCATTCTGGAGATGTTCTCTTTAGAGGTTGTGCCGACTACGCGGTCGGCCTCGCTTCCGGCATTGAACAGTATCAGCGTCGGGATACCCTTGATGCCGTAGCGCTGCCCGGTCTGATTGTTGCTGTCCACGTCCAGCTTGACCACCTTGGCCCGACCTTCGTATCTCTGAGCGACCGCCTCGACGGTTGGCGCGAGCATTTTGCAAGGCTGGCACCACACGGCCCAGAAGTCCACGAGCACGGGCACCTTAGACTGGATCACCTCCTGCTCGAAGGTGTCATCCGTCACTTCAGTAACATATTCGCTCATCACTACCTCCAGAAAGATTTAGCGCCGGGCAATGAAGGCCACTTACCCGTCATCGCTCAGTCGTGATTAAACCGTGGCCGCCGCCCCGCGACGCGCCAGCCTTTCATACAACTCGACGTACTCGCGCGCCGACGAGTCCCAGGAATGATCGGCTCGCATTCCATTCACCATCAGAGCGCGCCAGATATCCTGGTCTGCATAGACCAGCAGCGCTTCGTACACCTTCTCGAGGAGGCGCGCCGAGTCGTATTCGTAAAACTTGAATCCAGTGCCGCTCCGCGTTGCTCGATCAAAGTTCTCGATCGTATCGTCCAGTCCCCCGGCGGCGCGTACGATCGGGACCGTGCCGTACTTGAGCGAGTACATCTGGTTCAACCCACACGGCTCAAACCGAGACGGCATCAAGAACATATCCGATCCAGCTTCGATCTTGTGCGCCAATTCGTTGGAGAAACCCAGATAGACTCCGACCTGAGACGGCGCCAACTGGTGAAGCTCCTGAAATGCTCGTTCGTAGAACTCCGCGCCCGAGCCGAGGAGCACAAACGCAACGCCTCGTTCGAGCATCGGCCGAGCTATGTCGAGTATCAAGTCGAAGCCTTTCTGGTCAGACAGTCTTGATATACAACCGATGAGCGGGATTCCCAGGCTTTCTGGAAGATTGAAAGTGCGAAGAAGGTCAATTTTGCACGCTTCCTTTCCGCTCAGGTTGTTGGCTGAGAAGCGGGCCGCTATGTAAGGATCAATTTCAGGGTTCCATTCCTCGTAATCGACGCCGTTCAGTATCCCGAACAAATCTGAGCGGCGCGCGCGAAGCAGGCCGTCGAATCTCTCACCGAACTCCGGCATCTGGATCTCCCGGCTGTACTTCGGACTAACGGTCGAGATCGCGTCTGAGAAGACCAGCCCGGCCTTCAGCGAGCTGCATGCGCCGTAGAACTCGATGCCGCCCTCGGTCGTGTTGATCCAACCGGGCAGGCCGAACTTCGGCAAGAGCTGAGCTCCGAATGTGCCCTGGAAGGCTAAGTTGTGTATTGTGAAAAGCGTCCTGGTGTTAGCAAAGATTCTCTCGCCCGAGTAGACGGTCTTCAGGTATGCGGGCGTTAGGCCGGTCATCCAATCGTTGAGATGGATGATGTCGAACGGTTCGCCAAGCGCTTTTGCCAGTTCCAGGATCGCGCGGCTGAAGAAGGCGAATCGCTCCGTGTCGTCGGGTTCACCGTAGAGGTTGCCGCGGGAAAAGTATTCAGGAGAGTCGATGAAGTAGACCGGCACAGGGTTCGAGTCATCGACGTAGACGGCTGAACGGTGGATGCCGAAGTTAAACGGCACAGCGAGTTCGCCTTCGAGTCGCTTGCCGCTGCTCTCAATCTTGTCGATATTGTATCGTGGGGCCACGACTCGGACCTTGTGTCCCAGCCGGGCAAGGGCTTTAGGCAAGGCCCCCGCCACGTCAGCGAGTCCACCGGTCTTTGCGTACGGGACGACTTCAGAGGCGGCGAGGAGTATGTTCAATCGGGTCTCCCACAGTCCTGAATCTTGTCTAGCCACGAAGATAAAATACTAGGCGAGGGTCGGAGGAGTTGTCAAGAAAAGCACCCAGGGAGGATGTGGATTGGTGGGCGCCGGGAAGCAATCCTGCTCGTACATAGGAGATGCTCCCGAGGATATACGAATGGGCAAGAACGCCGAGGTGCTCACCGTCGCGGTCCCCAGCTCCTTCCCGAGCAGCAAGGATCTGCACGAAGCACACCCGGACATTCACGTGGACTCAATCAAAGAACTGCTGCTTCATTTTTGACTCCGCCGAAACGCCGCTCGCGAGTTTGATAGTCGATCAGCGCCGCCAGGAAATCCTTCTCGGCAAAGTCCGGCCAAAGAGTGTCAGTCACGTGAATCTCCGCATAAGCGATCTGCCAGATCAGAAAGTTGCTGACCCGCATCTCTCCGCTCGTGCGAATCAGAAGATCGGGGTCAGGCATCGCTTGAGTGGAGAGATGTCTGGCGATCAATTCGTCGTCGATCATAGCGGGATCGAGGCGGCCGGACGCTGCTTCGCGGGCAAGCTGCCGGCAAGCTTCGGCGATCTCCGCGCGGCCGCCGTAGTTGAGGGCGATGCTCAAGACCAGGCCTGTGTTTCCTGAGGTCTCCTGTTCGCCTTTGCGAATCTCTTCGAGGACCGAGCGCTCCAGACCCTCTCTGCACCCGATCATCTGAAAGCGGATGTTGTTCTTTTGTAGACTGGCGAGTTCCTTCCTGATGAACTCCTTCAAGAGTCTCATGAGTGCGTCGACCTCGAGGCGGGGTCGCTTCCAGTTTTCGGTCGAGAAGGCAAAGAGCGTGAGGTAGCCTATATCCAGTCGCGCAGCCGTCTCGACGGTTCTGCGCACAGCATCTGCGCCGGCGCGATGGCCGGCGACGCGATGCAGATTGCGCTTCCGAGCCCAACGTCCATTGCCGTCCATTATTATCGCTACGTGGGCTGGAAGATTCGCCGGGTCTATCTGTCTCAGCAGATATTCTTCACTTGTTAGAACATCGCGACGTTGCACAATAAGCCTCCCCAAAAGGAATTGCGGATTTCGGATTGCGGATTCGATTGTGGGACCTGAGAACCTGGAATCCGCAATCCGCATTCCGCATTCCGCATTCCGCAATTCCTCATCCTTCGTGCTCCTTCGGATCGAGCATGATCACCTTCTTTCCATAGAAGATGGTGTCCAGAATGTCGCCTGCAAGGCCGCCGGTTGATACTCTCAGCCGAGGATCGGTGATGTCGGGGGCGACGTCGAACACGACCTCTTTGATGCACGAGGATCCGGGCGGAATCGGCGCGGCGCACCGATCGCCGGCCCGATTCGCCGAGTCGAGAGCTTCCTGCGCTTCGAACGATACGCGATACTGTTTGCCGTCTCCCGCGACAAGCACCGGGCTGTCGGGTTTGAACTCGTAGTTTACTCGTTTGGCGTGATTGGTAACCTTGAGGGTCACAACGTAGAAAACGCCTTGAGCAGCTGAGTCGCCGACGGTGCTAGTTGTCCGCACTCCCTGGACTGAGAAGGCGAAATCGTCGTACTGGATCTCCTGATTGAACCCGGCTACCTGATCGTGGCGATTGAGAGCCGCCAGGGTTGCGAGCAGGCCGAAGAGCAATCCGCAACCGATCATTATTGCAATAGTCAGCGATTTCATGGGTTTGTTCATTCCAATCTACCTTTGAGATTCACGCGAATTCTCCGGGCGTTGGTTTTCCTGCCAGACAGCAGTGCTCCACAGCGTCGAGCCGTTCCGCTGTATCGCCCGCCACGCTTCGCGGCGTGACCAGCTTGCCGCACGCCAGTCTGCATGTTCGAGGGGCGTCCATCGAGTGAGCAATCGAGAAGCGACCGCGCTGCGCTCCTGCGTGCCGAGCGCCGGAAGCGCGGCTACAAGCGCAGGCACCGCGTCAGCGCTCAGCGAAGTCGCGTACTGCGTGTCGAATCCCCGGCCGCTTCTCGCCCGCTCCGCATTTGTTCTCACGATCAACGCATCCGGGTTTGCCAGATGCAGGGCTCCAATCAGCACTCCCCCGGCGACCAGAGCGCCAAAAGCAAAGCGCTCCCGTTTCCCGCGCAGCACAGTTGCTGCGAACCAGACGAAGACAATTGCCAGCCAGCCCATGAAGGCCGTTGTGTACAAGCGCAGTTCGGTCAGCCCGTACTCGCCTTGATAGAGCCGCATCCGCTGGAGGGCCGACATCATGATGACGAACAACAAGACGATCTGGGTGCCTGCCAGGACTCTGAATATTCGCTCGTGCGTCAGGTTCGCTTTTCGCAGGAGCCAGTGCGCCATCAGGAGCAGAGGAAGCACGAGGAGAGCCACCGTCACCAGCTCAAAGAAGCCGCGCCGCGCATACTCCGCATAGGTCAATCCGGTTGTCGCCTCGACTGTCGATGCGCCGCCGAAGAAGTAACGGAACTGGACCACGACGAAGCAGAAGAAGAGCAGGTCGAGCAAACTGAGCGCCAGGCCTACTTCGACGATTCCCAGCGAAAGTGACTGGGTCTTTTGCTCCTTCGGCCAGACGACGGTGCCGGCGCCGGCTGCTGGTTGAGTGTGCGCGGTGAGGGCCTGACCGGTCTGTAGAAACACGGCTCGCAGAGAGCCGCCTGCGCTCCAGGCACAGGTTGTTGCGACGAACCCATGAACGAAGATTCTCTCGAGGTTGAAGTCGAATGCGTTCTGAATGATATTCTGGAAGGCGGCATCGGCCGCCATGAACAGGCCCCCGAAAACCGCCAGGAGCGGCAGAGCGATCAGCAACCCGCGTCCGGCCGCGGCAAAGTGGCGCGGCCGCTCCCGGGCAGGAATCTCTCTCCACTTGATGTCCTCGAGCAACAAAATGAAAGGACCAAACACCGCATTGTGGACCGCTATGAAGAGACCCTCCGCATACTCGGTGATACCCGCCAACAGTATCCGTCCCGACTTGGCGCGAAATGTGGCCACCGATAGCGCGCCGGCCAGCCCCACTCCGTCCAGCACCTTCAGCGTTGGCGAGTCGCGCCAGGCAAACATGGCTGCGAGCCCTATCAGGGCAAGCGCGAGCCACCGGCTCCGCCCAAGAAGCTCCATTCCCACGAAACGCGACAGAGTGAGAACCGCCGCGACCATCACCACGATCCAGACAAGCACATTGATACCCCAGGGCGTCTCCCGCAGGAGCGCGTCGCCCAGCATCCCCATGATTGTTGCTACAGCCAGTATCCCAAGTCCAAGCTTCGTACGGTCATTCATCTTTCACACACTCTCCCTGCGTCAACATCTAACTTCGAAGGGGGCCAATCCTTGAGTCCCAATCATCTTCGGTCGCATCACGAAGCTTCACTCGTCCGGCTACGAGCTAACAGTAAACCGATGGGGGGCAAGAAAAATGAGGGCTGCGTGAGAAAACTGTGAGAAAACGAAGGGGGCCTAACAAGATCACGTCTGGTGTCCCATCACCATTACAGACACGCTTCGACTTCTTGCTCCATCGAGCTCGATTAAGAAGACTCGCTGCCATCTTCCGAGCTGGATTACACCACCGGTGAGGTTTAGCGTCTCCGATGTGCGCAGGAACATAGCCTTGCAGTGGGAATGCCCGTTCTCAGTCTCATCGGGCTGCATGTTGGCGGTTCGGATGGTGAAATCGTTATGTCCGTACTCGATCTCACTGGGAGCGAGCCTCTCCAGAGTCCGCCTCATGTCTTCCAGAAGCAGCGGTTCGTTTTCGTTAATTATGATGGC
>JBGPFL010000231.1:0-7067 GCA_041483295.1 Blastocatellia bacterium
GCAATCGAAACATACTCGCCCTTCTTGATCTCCAGGTAGACTCCCGAAAGTGCGTGAGTCTCTACCTCTTCAGTGTCGAAGACCTTGGTTACTCCCTCGAAGCGAATCATCGGCTGATCGGATAGACTCATCCTTTGCTCCTCCCGAATCAGATTTGGGCCCGCGCTTCGTACCTGAAATCAAATACTATTCAGAACGTAGTTACGTTCCATGCCTCCGTCAGGGGTGCAGAAGTGGAACCAGTCCTTAAAAAGCTTTGACCTTAGAACGTTAGTGAGTGACGCTTCAGCGAAAAAGGTTGCAACGATGGGAAGCCCGGGGGTAAAGACCCACTGTTCGCCACCAGAAATGTCCGGGTCTCTGGCATGCTGTGCGGCTATGATCGACCAGGAAACACAGACCACGCAGCTGGCGTATGCTTATGGAGCACTCGCGGGGACGTTTCTTTAAGACTAGCAGGATGCTGAAAACGCCTTCCCGCAGCCACTAAAGACTCAAGGGTACTGAGCCGTACGAAGTCCACGAACACAGGCTTTAGGTGCTTCGTGCTCCCGTACTCCGGCCTTAGCGGCGGGACGCGCCTTTCAGCGTACTGCGGGAGCCCGCGACGAAAGTGCAACCTTTTCGCCGCGTCCGCCACTTACTGGCTGAACTGAGAATGAAACGGCAAATGGGTGAGGCTTTAAGCCTGTTGGGTCAGCCGAGCGGACGCGCCGGGGCTTTGATGAACAGTTCCGAAGAACTAATCGCGCGCGCCCGGCTGGGCGACCATGAAGCGTTTCGACTCATCTTCGACCGGTACGCGCGTCCGATTATAAGCTTCGTGTATGATATGGTCGGCCGGCGAGAGCTGGCCGAAGAGTTGACTCAGGAGACATTCGTGCGTGCCTACAAGAACATCAAAGGCCTGCGGGACGAAACGAAGCTATCGACCTGGCTATTCGGCATAGCCAAGAATGTGGCCCGTGAGTCGCTCCGTTCGCGCATCAAGGACGATCGCAAGGTCGGAATCGACGACGAGCGGATCATGGAGTTGGCTGACGGAGGTGTGACGCCGCACGATCAACTTCTCAATAAGGAGCTGAACGGCGTCATCCGTGAAGCGTTGGGCGCGTTGGACGAAGACAAAAGGCTGGTCTTCACGCTCAAAATTTTCCAGCAGAGGAGCTACGAGGAGATCGCCGAGATCACCGGCTCTTCGATACCGAAACTCAAGACAGACCTGCATCGCGCGAGGGCCGAGATGCGCCGCCGCATCCGCCCGTACCTGGGAGTGGGCTATGAAGTGTGAACGCTGCCAACCGCTCATCGAAGATTACTTCGACGGCGAGTTGCAACAACGAATTGCCTCACAAGTTTCCGCGCACATGGGAAGCTGCAGCGCGTGCGCGAAGCTTGGGGCTGAAATCAAACTCGAGCGCGAGATATACAGCCGGTACCAGCGCGAGGTTGATGTGACCGCGGCGCTCTGGGCCAATGTGCATGCCCGCATTCAAGAAGAGAAACAGAATGAACCGCCGCCCCTGTTTGGGCGCCTGCGCGAGTGGCTGGCGCCCAGCTTCTCCGCTCCTCGCCTCAGCCCGGCTCTTGCGGCCGCCCTGGTCGTTTTGACAATTGGCATCACCGTCGGGGTGATGAGTTACTTGCAATCGCGCACGTCTGGTCCGACTCAAGTTGCGACGAAGGACGGGCCAGAGACTAAGGATCCCAATACCGGATCCGACAAACAGCTGGAGGCCGTAGACCCGAACGGCTCGGGCGGTAAAGACACACCGACGACGCCGACTCCGTTGGAACCAGGTCAACAGAAACTGATTGTCGCGAAAAAGAAGACTCCCGCAGAGGCAGACCCCGACCGCCTCGTGCGACAGGCCGAACAGAAATATCTCGCCGCGATAGCCATTCTGTCGCGCGATCTCGGCAGTCGCCGCCGGCAACTCGATCCTGAAACACGTGCCCGATTCGACTTCGCGCTTGCGGAAATCGACCACACGATCTACGCCACTCAGCAGGCCGTACGAGGAAATCCCAGCGATCCAATCGCTCTGGGGTACCTGCTCACGGCGTACTCGAAAAAAGTGGAGTTCCTGAGGGATACAGCCAGAGATGAGACCGAGGCCAACCGGCCTTTTTGAGACATATGAACAAGGGAATTACAACAATAATACTAATGATGGCATTTGCAGTCGTCCCGGCGCTCGGGCAACAGAATCCCAGGCCGCCGCGCGAGGCGGAAAGCCAGAGGGAGCGCCGAGCTCCCAGACCTGATGCGCCGGCAAGGACTCCCCAGCCTGAGCCGCCGGGCGCTCCGGGGCAGCAACTCGAAGGATCGAAGATCGAAGTGGGACAGGTCACTCTGAAGCTCGCGCGCGGCGGGAAGCTCTCCGTCAGCAATACCTCGGGACCAATTACTATCGTCGGATCGGATCGCGACACGATTGAGGCCAAGGCGAGCGACGGCTCAGAGCCGGTCGGCATTCGCGTCTATCAAAGCCCCGCTCGCCCGGTGGTCGTGCTCAGCATATCGTCGGTCGAAGGGCGGCGGTTCAGCGGCGAAGCGCGCCTCGACGTCAAGGTCCCCCGCTACGCCGATGTCGAGATCGTCGATAGCCGCGACGGCGACATCGAAGTGTCGGAGGTCGACGGAAGCGTGGCCATAGGAAGCAGAAGCGGCGCGGTTAAAGTCAGTCGCGTCGGTTCGCTCGAGATCAGGACGCAGCAAGGCGAGATCAATGCGAAGGAGATCAAGGGCGCCTTTTCTGCGCGCACAACTCACGGTGAAATCACTGTGCAGACCGTTGGCGGCCCGGTCGAAGTGGCGACCACTCATGGCGAGGTGACAGTGCAAAATGCGGCTGGGGACGTGCGCGTGAACTCGTCATCAAGCGAAATCAACATCCGGTGCGCGAAGGGCCGCGTCGAGGCGCAGACCGCGAGCGGCTCAATAACTCTGGCGGGTATCGACGGAGATGTTGACGCGAGCACGGCAAGCGGAGAGATCACTTTCAAAGGGTCGATTCGCGCTGATGGCCGGTACCGATTGAAGAGTCTCTCAGGCGAGGTTCAAATGGCCATCCAGGAGAACCCGCCGGGTTTCACGGCCACGCTGGTGACATACAATGGCGAGATAGAAACGGTCTTCCGGCTTAAGATCTCTTCTCCTATGAGCGGAGGCCCCATCAATCGGCGGATCACAGGCGTATACGGCGACGGACAAGCGCAACTGGCGCTCGATTCATTCAACGGAGCAGTTCGTATAGTCAAGCTGGGAGCAGACGCAGCGAAGCAGCAGTGTAAGTGACGAGTGATGCGTGATGCGTGAAACCCAGATG
Source organism: Blastocatellia bacterium (assembly GCA_041483295.1). Taxonomy (GTDB): domain Bacteria; phylum Acidobacteriota; class Blastocatellia; order UBA7656; family UBA7656; genus DASYSA01. Next base: position 3,333 of record JBGPFL010000231.1, read on the forward strand.
AGAGTACCCAGCCTTCAATCAAATGGCAGAGACCTGTCACGCATCACGCATCACGCATCACGCATCACGCGTGACGCATCACGTTTTGAACCATTAATCCTGAAGAGGTGAACAACATGAAAAGCAGAATCTTCGTCTTATTTGTGGTCCTGGCGACGGCAATTTTCGCCGCACCACTCAGATCGCACGGATATCAGGCTGACCGCGAGAGACAGAGGGAGAGCCGCAGAGATGGCGCGAGAGCGCAGCACGAGGATCAGGACAATGACAGCCAGTCCCAGAGTGACCTTCCCGAGCGCGATGAGATCAACCAGACATTCGAACTTTCAAACGGCGCTCGCGTAGAGGTCTCGGGCATAAACGGCACGGTTGAGATTGAGACTGCAAACACCAACTCCGCCGAGGTGCATATCGTTCGCTCGGCAAACAACCGCGCCGACCTCGAATATCACAAGATCGTAATTGAGCAGGCGCCCAACCGGCTCGTAGTTCGCGGTGAAAAGGAGAGCGACCGGAAATGGAGCGGCCACGGACATGAATTGCGCCAGCGCGTCATGATGAAGATCCCGCGCCAGGTCGACCTGTCTGCCAGCGGCATCAACGGCAAGGTAACGGTCGGCGCTATCGATGGACCGGTAAAGCTGGGCGGAATCAACGGCAAAGTCGATGTGGCCCAGGCACGAGGCTACTCGGACATCTCCGGAATCAATGGCAGAGTGTCGATAACGATTACCGGACTCGGCGAGCGCGGGATTCACGTCAGCGGCATCAACGGCGGTGTCGAGCTCAAGTTTGCAGAAGACCTTAACGCGGATCTCGACGTCTCCGCGGTGAACGGTGCTGTCAACACAGACGTGTCCAACGTGACGATCCAGGGCAAGCTCGATCGCTCGAACTTCCGCGCGCGAATCGGCTCGGGCGGGTCGCCGATCTCGATCTCCGGTGTAAACGGCCGGGTACGTCTCTCTCGGGTCGGAGCCTCCGGCTGACCGACAGGGCAGAAAGAAATGCGAAATGCGAGATTCACGGCATTTCGCATTTCGCATTTCGCATTTCGAATTCTCTTTTCCCTTCGCTCTTCAATGTGGAGATAGGCTAAAGGTGAAAGTGATTCTCTGTTTGACCTGGGTCGGACTTCCGTTCAGGGTAGCCGGGACAAACTTCCATTTTCGTGCGGCCTCTAAGGAGGCATCCGCGAGGTACGGCTCTCCGCTCACGACCTCTGCGAACGAGACCTTGCCCTTTTCGTCTATTGTCACTTCGACCACAACCGAGCCGGACACTCTACCCTTCCGTGCGAAGTCGGGGTAAGTTGGCTGCACCCTGTGAATGGCTAAAGCGTGAGCCGTCTGATTGGGCGGCAAAGATTGAGGAACATCTGAAGCAGTGAGGGGCGGCTGCTTTGGGAGCCTGAATGCACCCCACTCCGAGCCGTCTTCAAACGCAACTCCCAGAACTTTGACGGTGAAGTCTTCCGGAGTTCCTGGCAACCGCATCCGTTCCCCAAAGCCCAAAAAAGTAAAGGTACTGTGTGGTTCGATGCGAAGCTGCCGGCGCTCAAAATAGACCTTGTGATTCGACTCGCCGTTCATAAGGTACAGCGCGAACCCCGTAATGAGACGGCTGGTTGTGTTGAGTAGCGTGATACTCGGCCTTATGAAGTAATAGTCGCTTCCAGTCTCAGCGCCGTCGCTCCGGCGAGCCCTCTCGTCCCGCACCGCCTTTAGAGTAGCCTCTGTAATCTTGAACGGCGCGCCATCCTCGTTCTTGAAGTGCACCGGTGCATCGGGAGCCTGATCCAATAGCTCATTGATATTGCTCGGGATCTGGCTGGCCACTCCACCGGGCACTCCGCCAGGTATTCCACCGGGCACTCCGCCAGGTATTCCTCCGGGAACTCCACCCGGTACTCCGCCAGGTATTCCACCGGGAACTCCACCAGGAACTCCCCCGGGCACTCCGCCAGGAACGCCTCCCGGTATTCCGCCGGGTATTCCGTCGGGAACTCCGTCTGGGACGCCATCGGGAACTCCCTCCCGTACTCCCTCCGGGACTCCCCCGCGTACCCCGCCGGGAATTCCTCCCGGTATCCTGCCGCGAACTCGTGCGGGCTGTCGGGCTTGAACTCTGCCTTGTGGATCGCCTTCCAAAACGGTGTTGACCTCAGCGACAACACGCCCATGACTCGCCAGCCCGGCTGCAATTGAAAAACCTAGTACAAGCCCCGCGACCGTCCCGACAACAACGCGGTGCGAGATCCTCAGCCTGCCATCACTGTGATTAGCCATGATTCGCTCAACCCTCCTTCGAAGATTTGACCCGGCAGCATAGGAGACTCCGGCCACTTTCCAACCAAGACAGAACCTCAAGACCTTCAACAGGCTTGAGGCATAGACCGCCGACCCGCCTCCAAGTCTGATCACAGCCTCGTCGCACGATTGCTCTCGTTCGACCAGCAGTTTTCGGTCGATGAGCCAGACCAGGGGGTGAAACCAGAGGACGCAGCAGAGCGCCATGTGCAGGTTGCTCACCAGGTTGTCCCAACGAGCGACGTGTAACAATTCGTGCGCCAGCACCGCCTCAAGCTCGGCACTGCTCAGGCCATCCGCCATTCCTTCCGGCAGCAGGATAGCCGGCCGCAACACGCGCCATACTCCCGGCTCGACTACCTGGGACGAGACTATCAGACTGACTTCGCGAGTGGCCCCCAGCAGTGTGCGCGCTCGGCCGAGTGCTTCTGACTCCCTGCCACTCGTGACTGCCCGGCCGGCTTTCAGAGCTTGTGAGAATCGGAGGCGCCGCTTCACCCATAAGCCGAGCAAGATCGCAGCTCCGCTCAACCAGGCGAATGTCAAACCGCAATACAGTTCATTGTGCTCTCCGGCGTCTCCGGTGACAGCGTCTGCGTCGCTCAATTCATAAACCGGAGCGGTAAACTGCGATACGGTGGCCAAAGTGCCGGCTTCATTCTCGAGCGAGACCGGCCTCGCCGACATATCGAATCCAGCCGCGGCTATGAGAAGAGCCAGCAACGCTGAGGGTACGGCGAACTTTAGACCAGCAATGACCCAGATTGCATAGCGGGCGCGCGAGGGTCCTCGTCTGAGCAACAGAACAGCGGCAAAGGCCAGCGTCGAAAAGAGCGTTGCTTGCCAGAGGTGGTTTGCGAGAAGAGGCCAGAGCCACCCGGACCATTCAGCCAGCCATTCGTGAAGTGTCATCTCCGCTCCAGGAAGGGCCCCGCCTCGGGGGACCCGATCTACAGGTCGTATGCAATTGCCCCGCGAGCTACATTGTGAAGTTGAAAGTGACCGTGCCAATGACCCGGACTGCGTTTCCATCAAGGCTTGTCGGCGAGAACTTCCATTCCCGTGCGGCCGCGACGGCGGCATCCTTGAGGAGCGGGTGACCGCTCACAGCCCGCGCGGACGAGACGTTGCCCTCTTCATCAATGAGCACTTCGACGACGACGGCGCCGCTCACCCGCGCAGCCATTGCCAGTGGCGGATAGGCTGGCTCAACTCGCTCGATGGCCGATTTCTGAAGCACACCGCCGGACTTGCGCACTATGCCGGCGCCTGGCCGAGCAACGGGTGTTACGTCAGCACCAGTCTCAATGGGTGGCGGAGGTGGCGGTGGCGGCGGTGGCGGTGGTGGCGGCGGTGCGAGTCCCCACCCCGATCCATCTTCGAACGTCCCGCCGGTGACCCTGGCCACGACGGCAGACGGGTCGGC
>JBGPFL010000232.1:0-7065 GCA_041483295.1 Blastocatellia bacterium
CGCCGGAATGCCGCCGCGGATAGCCCCGGACTGCGCCCTTCGATCCCGGACTTGCGACAAGCCAATGTGAACATCGATCTGATCTGTTCGGCGAAGATTCCCTCTCCCCTCATCCGCGACTTGAATCTCGGGTCGTTGAGCTTGCCGCCCCGGATGTCCAGAATATGACTCAGCACTTTCTTCTTTCGGGCCGGGTAATGTTCTTCCAACCATGTCACGAATAGTTCCTTCACCGCGTACGGCAATCGCATCACCACGTAACCGGCGAAGCGCGCCCCGGCATCCGCAGCCGCGGAGATTATCGACATGATCTCGTGATCCGTAAGCCCCGGAATCACCGGTCCGACCATCACGCCGGTAGGGACTCCTGCCTTCGATAAGGTCTCTATAGCCTGGAGGCGGTCGGCCGGCTTCGACGTTCGCGGCTCCATCACTCGGGCCAGATCAGCATCCAGCGTTGTCACCGAGACACAGACTCCGGCCGCCTTGTGCCCGGCAAGCTCACTCAATATGTCGGCGTCGCGCGTGACAAGGTGGTTCTTGGTCACTATCGCGACCGGATTGCGAAACTCGGCGAAGACTTCAAGGCATCGCCTCGTGAGCTGGAGCCTCCGTTCGATTGGTTGATAAGGATCGGTGACACCGCTCATCGCGACAACCTGAGGCTTCCACTTCGGTGACGCGAGTTCCTTGCGCAGCAGTTCGGGCGCGTCCTCCTTGACCAGGATCTTTGTTTCAAAATCGAGCCCGGCGGAAAATCCCAGGAACTCGTGCGTCGGCCGGGCGTAGCAGTAGATGCACCCGTGCTCGCAGCCGCGATAAGGGTTGACGCTGGCGTCGAAGCCGACATCCGGGCTGTCGTTGTACGCGATAATGGACCTCGATGAGTCCTTGAGGAACTGGGTCTTGATTGCCGGCTCGCTCTCGTCGAATGGGTCAATCAAATCCGGATCGGGAAGATAAGAGAGCTTCTCGAACCGGTTGGGCGGGTTTTCCGCCGCCCCGCGGCCGCGAATCGCAATGGGCTTCGAGGACTGCATAGAATTAGGAGACTGCAAGGGAGAGATAATGTCAACCGGCCACACAGTGTGTCCGCTCCCTGTGTGCTAAAATATCAAACCTTATGAGTCTCGATCTTTTTCACCCGGCCGTCGCCAACTGGTTCAGCAAGAACTTCCCTGCCCCGACCAGACCTCAAGATCTCGCCTGGCCTGCAATCAAAGCTCGGCAGCACACGCTCATCGCCGCCCCAACCGGCTCGGGCAAGACCCTGGCGGCATTCCTCAGCGCCATCGACGACCTCGTCAAGCAACGCCTGGCTGGAACGCTCGAAGATACAACTCAGGTCGTCTACGTCTCGCCCCTCAAGGCTTTGAGCAATGATATTCAACGCAACCTGCAGGCGCCGCTCGAAGGAATCCATCTCGAGCTTCAGTCGATGCTTCTGGGCGAGGCCAACATCCGAACGCTTGTGCGGACCGGCGACACTCCGCAGGCTGAACGCACCGCCATGCTCAAGCGGCCGCCCCACATCATCGTCACCACGCCCGAATCGCTCTACATCCTTCTCACCAGCGAAGGCGGCCGCCGCATGCTCAAGACCGCCCGCACCTTGATCGTCGATGAGATTCACGCGCTAGTAGGCGACAAACGCGGCTCGCATCTGGCGCTGTCCATCGAACGCCTTCAAGCGCTGGTCGAAGAGCCTCTCGTTCGAATAGGCCTCTCAGCCACGCAGCGGCCAATCGTAGAGGTCGCGCGCTTCCTGGTCGGGACCGCCGGCCTGAGTCCCGACGGAACTCCCCGGTGCAACATCATCGACACCGGCCACGCTCGACAGCTCGATCTCGGAATCGAAGTTCCCGACTCGCCGCTCGACGCCGTGATGTCGGGCGAGGTCTGGGATGAAGTCTACGATAGGCTTGCACAGCTCATTCTGAGCCATCGGACAACTCTGGTATTCGTGAACACCCGCAGGCTTGCAGAACGGGCCGCACGCCATCTTGGGGAGCGTATCGGCAATGAAAATGTGACCTCGCATCATGGAAGCCTGGCTCGAGAGCAACGCCTTGCGGCAGAGCAGAGATTGAAAGCCGGTGAGTTGCGCGCGCTGGTAGCGACAGCCTCACTGGAGCTTGGAATCGACATCGGCGCGGTGGATCTCGTGTGCCAGCTTGGATCAACCCGATCGATCGCTGCTTTCTTGCAGCGGGTCGGACGCTCGGGTCACAGCGTCGGCGGCTTCCCGAAAGGCCGAATCTTTCCGCAGACCCGCGATGAGCTGGTCGAGTGTGCGGCGCTGCTCGATGCGGTGCGCAGAGGCGAACTGGATCACCTGACAATTCCCAAACAGCCGCTGGATATCCTGGCGCAGCAGATAGTGGCTTCGGTTGCTTCAGAAGACTGGACCGAAGACGCCTTGTTCGAGATGGTACGCCGAGCTTACCCGTATCACCGGTTAGCGAGAGAGGATTTCAACGCGGTTGTGCGCATGCTGGCTGAAGGCTTCGCTACCAAGCGCGGCCGCCGCAGCGCCTATCTGCATCACGACGCGGTGAATCATCGAGTGCGCGGCCGAAAAGGGGCGCGACTCGCAGCGATCACTTCCGGAGGCGCGATTCCGGACACCGCGGACTACAGCGTGGTATTGGAGCCGACCGGAACGTTTATCGGCACCGTCAATGAGGACTTTGCGGTTGAGAGCATGCAAGGAGACATCTTCCAGCTCGGCAATACTTCGTGGCGCATCCTGCGAGTCGAGACGGGCCGCGTTCGAGTCGAAGACGCGCACGGACAGCCGCCTACGATTCCGTTCTGGCTCGGCGAAGCGCCCTCGCGCACTCACGAGCTCTCGCAGGCGGTTTCGCGATTGCGTACGGAACTTGCCGAGAGGTTTGGGACTGGAACCGACGACGAACCGTTCCCGGCATTGAACTGGTTAGTGAACGATGTCGGCATCGCCCAGGTCGCCGCCGAGCAGATTGTCGATTACCTCGCTGCGGCTAACGCCACGCTAGGGGTTATGCCGAGCCAGGAGACCCTCGTCATCGAGCGCTTCTTCGATGAAGGCGGCGGCATGCAGATGGTCATTCATGCGCCGTTCGGAAGCCGTCTGAATCGCGCATGGGGACTGGCCCTGCGCAAGCGTTTCTGCAGAACTTTCAACTTTGAGCTTCAGGCTGCCGCCACGGAAGACGCTATCGTGCTTTCCCTCGGGCCAGCACATAGCTTTCAGCTGGATGAGGTATTCCAATATCTTCGCTCCGCGTCTGTCCGCGATCTGCTGACTCAAGCTTTGCTGGCCGCGCCGATGTGGGGTGTGCGATGGCGGTGGAATGCAATGCGGTCGCTGGCCATTCTGCGAATGCGCGGCGGAAAGAAGGTTCCCGCCCAACTACAACGCATGGACGCTGAAGACCTGTTGACCGCGGTCTTTCCTGACCAGGTGGCTTGCGCGGAGAATCTCGTCGGCCCGGAACGTGAGATCCCCGATCACCCGCTGGTCAACCAGACGGTGCGCGACTGCCTCGAGGAGGCGATGGACATCGACAGCCTCGAAGCGCTGCTGGCTTCGATGGAGCGCGGCGAGAAAGTTTTTGTAGCCCGCGACCTGATCGAGCCCTCGCCGCTTGCGCAGGAGATACTGAACGCGCGTCCTTATGCGTATCTGGATGACGCGCCGCTCGAGGAGCGGCGAACACGCGCGGTCTTTCAGCGGCGCTGGTGTGATCCGGAGACTGCGTCCGATCTGGGCACCCTCGACGCCGCGGCGATCGAGCGCGTTCGCGAAGAGGCGTGGCCGCAGGTCGAAAACGCCGACGAACTCCACGACGCGTTGCTCGAGCTCGGATTCCTGACTGAGGGCGAGGGACTGAGCGGCGCAACGACTTCGACTTATACCTCGACGGGCTGGGCGCATTTCCTGAATGAGCTTGCCGCTGACCGCCGCGCGGCTGCACTGCGTACAAGCGATAACGGCCCTGCTCTTTGGGTCGCAGCCGAACGGCTCCCTCAACTCGAAGCTGTCTTTCCTTCGCCCAAGATCCAACCGCCGATCATTGCGCCCGAGGCCTTTGCTAAGATCCCCTGGTCCTTTGATGATGCGCTTATGGAACTGGTCCGCAGCAGGCTGGAGGGGATTGGCCCAACAACCGCCTCGCAAATCGCCGCGACCGCGGGGTTGTCGGCCACTCAGATTGAAGGGGCCTTGTTGAGGCTGGAGGCCGAAGGTTTCGTGCTGCGCGGCCGCTTCACACCGGGCACTGAGGAGACTGAATGGTGTGCGCGGCGATTGCTTGCCCGAATTCACAGCTACACATTGAATCGGCTGAGACAAGAGATCGAGCCGGTCTCGAGCGCCGACTTGATTCGCTTCCTTTTAGCCTGGCAGAGGGTTGCGCCGGAACACCAGGTAGAAGGGCCTGCAAGTCTCGCGGCAGTTATCGAACAGCTGGAGGGCTTCGAGTCCCCGGCGGCCGCCTGGGAGGGCGAGTTGCTGCCCTCGAGAGTGTCTGATTACGATCCTATTTGGCTCGACTCGCTTTGCTCGTCCGGGCAAGTTATGTGGGCGCGATTGACGCCACCCAAGCCCGCTCCCGAAAAGATGAGAGCTTCGGGGCCGGTGCGCACGACGCCGATTGCGCTACTCGAAAGAAAGAACCTCGCAACCTGGGACCCCTTTGTCGTTCGTCCCGCTTCCGACGAGGTCGCCCTATCGCCGGTCGCGGAACCTGTCTACGACTTCCTCATCAAGCACGGCGCGTCATTCTTCAGTGACGTGGCAGGAGGGACCGGTTTGTTGAGTTCGCAGGCCGAGGATGCGCTCGGCGAACTGGTTGCTTGCGGACTCGTGACTGCTGATAGCTTCACCGGGCTGCGCGCGTTACTGACTCCTTCAAACCGCAAGACTCAGGCAGCTTCGAAGCGAAGGCGCGCGGTCTACGACATGTCCAACGCCGGCCGGTGGTCTTTGCTCCCGCGAGACTCGGCCCGGTCAGAGAGTCGCAACTCATTCGACCGCGAGCTGGTTGAGAAGATCGGGCGAATTCTCTTGCGCCGCTACGGTGTGGTCTTCAAGCGGCTGCTCGAGCGGGAAGGTTTGCTTCCGCCGTGGCGCGAGTTATTGAGAGCCTTTCATCGCCTGGAAGCGCGGGGCGAGATTAGAGGCGGGCGATTCGTTGCGGGTTTCTCTGGCGAGCAGTTCGCACTGCCTGAAGCGGTCAGTATGCTGCGCTCGATACGCCGCAACCCCTCCGACAACTTGTTGGTCTCCTTAAGCGCTGCCGATCCCCTCAACCTGATCGGCATAATCACGCCCGGGGGCCGCCTCGCGTCATTCGCGGCTAACCGGATCCTTTACCGCGACGGCGTACCCATCGCGATTCTGGAATCAGGAGAGACACGATTCCTTATTGAGATGGATCCGACTTCTGAATGGCTGGCGAAGAACGCCCTGGTGCGCCGGAGCATCCCTCCGGAGTTGCGATCGTACCTCAGCAGATCGGCTTGAATGATCGCTGAACCTTGTTCATCTAGATCCGCATTCGCATACGCCGACATCGTCATCACGGTGAAGCACCAATGCATTACCCAAGACGATCAATGAGCGCCGACGTAAACCTACGACAGAACGTAATCAAATCATCTCCTCCTATAGATCCCGACCAATTCTCTTGCGATTGCCCCTTAGGGTAATTTGTAAAAGTCACATTCACTCTTTCGGGTCGGGGATCATCGGAATCGAACTGTATGTTGCCGTGCGCGGTAGAGTGCCTGAGGAGTGTTACTAAGTCGCCGAGCTTAGGGACGCGAATTCCAGTCATGCGCCATTTGGGCCAGCCCTGTGAGGATAGGTCGGGCACCCTCTCATTCTTCAGCGAGTCTATTGCTGATCGCTCGAATGGAAAGATCAGTAGACCGAGAAGCGAATTGATCGACTGAATTACAGCATGCACATCTTTCTCGTCCTCCCGAGCGTGAACGATAAAGTCCAAATTCTTCAGCGTTCGGCGGCCAAACTCCAGTGACTGGTTTCGATCCCCTAATCGTTCGAACTCGCTCATCGAGTGCTACCTCTTCACATCTACTTTGTCGTAGACTTCAGCAAGCAACAGGACGCAGTTGATCGAGGGTATCTCCACCCTGGCGTCGATTCCCTTGTTGGCTGAATACAACCATTTCTGGTCGGGCTGACGCACAAGGTGTTCGATGTCTGGCCGATCCTGTGCAACCAACAGATAGTCTGAAAGCGATTCAATGCTGCGATAGTGCTCAAACTTGTTCCCGCGGTCGTAGGCCTCAGTTGAGTCTGAGAGCACTTCTATGATCACTCTAGGATTCATGAGCGCATCCTTATGCTGGTCGTTAAAGCGAGGCTCGCCACATAAGACGACAACATCAGGGTATGTGAATAACCCCGTCGCCGTCGCCCTAACCTTCATGTCGTTGGAGTACGCCTTGCAGTCTCTACCTTTGAACTGGCCGACCAGCAGGTACATGAGGTTGCCGACTATGCTGATGTGGCCTTCACTCGCCCCGGCCACGGCAAATATCTCACCGTCGTGATACTCGCTCTTGTAGGCCGCTTTGCGCTCCATCTCCAGGTACTCTTCAGGAGCGAAACGAGGTTTTGGCTGCAATGACATGTCTTTCTCTCAGAAATGACGAATGTACCACTAAGAGGTGGGGAAGTCTTTACTCTTGGGAGTCAGGCGTACCAGGGACTTCTCAAACTCCCTCACCCTCGGTGGCTTCTTGCCTTTGCCCAGTTCGATCATGTGGCCTTCATCTTCCAGTCGTTGAGCCTGAGCCTTCACTCCACCGGGAAGCTTCTCCATAAGGCTCCCATCGTCTCTGACTATGCGCCAGTACGGAGTGACGCGTTTCTTTCCGTTTCGCAGGTCTTCTTCGGCCGCTTCTGCCGCAATGCGAATGAATATCCCTGTAGTCAGCGGGCAAGTGACATCCGCCTTGTTGTCCCGGGCAAGCTGCGCGCGAATCTGAGACGTTGTGATGAGTGAGCCTTTCGCTGTTTTGCGTATCAGCGCATCGACATCGAGCGGCTTC
>JBGPFL010000233.1:0-7034 GCA_041483295.1 Blastocatellia bacterium
GAGACGATCGACCTCATGGGGCTCTTCACACGCGGCGCGCGTTTCGCCAGACGCGTTGTGAATCAAGCTCTGGGCTTCATTACTGACAGCGACATCGGCTCGGAGGTGTCTGACTTATTGGGGCCCGCCCGAGCCTCCTCATCTACGTTGCCGCTGCTGGCAATGGGCCGGGACGTTCCGAATGGCAGGATGACCCTCACGTGCGACGGGAGACTGGACCTCGATTGGACCAAGGGGCGCTCGAGTGATTTCTTCGAGGGCGTCCGCCGTACCGCCAGGCAGATAGCTCGAGTAACAGAAGCGACCTTCCTCGACGATCCGCTCTGGTACCTCAGAAGATTCGTCACGGTCCACCCGGTCGGCGGGTGCCCGATGGGAGTCAGCGAAACCGAAGGTGTGGTGGACGGATTCGGGCAGGTGTTTAACTATCCCGGCTTCTACATCACGGACGGCTCCATAGTTCCCGGCCCGGTCGGGCCCAATCCGTCGCTGACGATAGCCGCGATCACCAACCGCGCCGCCGAGCACATAGTCGAGAATCTGAACAAGTGAGTCACGCATCACGGATCACGCACAGCTTGACTTGACCATCTGAAAGCCATACCCTCGCTCGTGCACGGTTCCCATCATTTTCTTACAACAGGAGTGACTCCGCATGAGCACACGCATATACACGTTGCCGGTCGAGCAGACTCAGTGGCGCGTCGACAGTCCCGGCGGCACGACGATATTCAATTGGGCTTACGATGAAGGCCGCGACAAGCTCCTCAACCTCTACGAAAAGGGTAAAAACAAGCAGTGGAATGCCAACGAACGCCTGGACTGGTCCTGCGAAGTGGATCGGTCGAACCCGCTCGGCTTCCCGGATTACTACGTGCTGATTTATGGCTCCGACATCTGGAACAAGATGGGAGAGAAGGATAGGGCTGACGTCCGGCTCCATCAGGATGCGTGGCGCTTCTCTCAGTTCCTGCACGGCGAACAAGGGGCGCTCATCTGCGCTGCAAAGATCGTCCAGACCGTTCCGGACATCGACTCGAAGTTCTATGCCGCGACCCAGGTCTTCGACGAAGCCCGCCACGTGGAGGTCTACTCGCGCTACCTGAGAGAGAAGCTCCAGCTAGCCTATCCCATCAATGTCCACTTGAAGACGCTGCTCAATCAGGCAATCGCGGACTCGCGTTGGGATTTTACCTACCTTGCCATGCAAGTGATCATCGAAGGGCTCGCTCTGGCGGCGTTCGGCACGATCAGAGATCTGGCGACCGAACCATTGGGAAAGGCGCTCAATGCATATGTAATGCAGGACGAAGCGCGGCATGTTGCATTCGGACGCCTCGCGCTGCGCGACTACTATCCGGAGATAACGGAGAAGGAGCGAGACGAGCGCGAGCAGTTCGCGGTGGAAGCCTGCTACCTCATGCGCGACCGATTCCTCGGCGAAGAGATTTGGGATCGATTGGGGCTGGGCGCCGAAGCCTGTGTGTCGTTCGTGAATCAATCTGAGTTCATGGCCCAGTATCGGAAGCTCCTGTTTTCGCGAATCGTCCCGACACTGAAGGACATCGGTCTGTGGGGTGCGCGCATCCAGGCCGCGTTTGCCGATATGGGTGTGATCGAATACGCCGGTGTGAATGTCGAAGAGCTGAGCAAAGCTGATGAGGACGTAGCGGCCGAATACGACACACTTCGCGCCGCTCGCGACTCGCACATCAACGAGGTCATCGCGGAAGCCGGTGTCTGATTGCGCTTGCGGGGGACCGTCCGTCGCGCACGTCCGCTGATCATGGGGGGAACGTGGTTCGCGTGCTCGGGCGGTCGACCATTTTTCATCTCCGGTGGAGAACGGAGTTCATGAAAGCTTCGTGGCATACTCCGGTTTTTCAGCAGCCTGCTAGGGCAACCTATCCGTGCAAACCAATAAACGAGAAACGACAAACGAGAAACGCGCGGGCCTTCATCGCTCTTCGGTTATCTCGATGAAGACCTTCTCCGTCTGTAGAGCCGCTTGAATCTTTTCGAACAGCGGCGTGAAAGCAGCACGGCTCTCGCCGATCGAGTCCTTGGCCCTGCTCTTGCCAACCAGGATACAGCCTTCGGTGTCTGCCGCCGTATTGCCTGGGTGTATGCGCACGCCCTCGAAGTCAGGCACATTGAACAGCAGAGGCAGCGGCTTTTGAAATCTGCTGGAGAAGGTCACCGCGACCTCGTAAGTGCCTGCGGGGATCGCCGTCTTGCCCTTGATCTTCTCAGGCCTGACCATGTCTTCCAGGGTGAAACATTGATGTACACCTTCGACGGTTAGCTCGCCGATGGTGCTGTTGTCGGTGAACTCCTGCCGCTTCAATTCCAGTTTCATAGCGCATATTCTCCTTCGTCTTATTTCATTGGCTCACGATGTCGATCTCAGCGGTCCCGCCGAGACTCGAGTAAAGATTCGCGCAATTCGCGGAGACCTTCTGAAGTTAAACGCCAAGATCGGGATTGGCCATGAACACCGAGGCCGGGAGGCGCTGGCCGGCTCCCGGCACCTTCATAGTTCTCTTCAGCACGAAATCAAACAAGAGCGGATTGTAGTCGTACATCTCGTTCAACCACGCGCGCTCCTCCCTGGTGATGTAACCTGCCCGCGCAAGCGCTCGCGTGCTGATCACAATGTTGATAGCGGGCAGTGGGTAATCGCTCCCATTCACCAGTCTCGGGTGCAGATCTCTTCGCTCCAGGAGCGTTGTCAGCGGCAGGCCTATTCTGTTCTGCTGGGTCATCGCCGAAATATCGCCGAACAGCAGGCCCTCATACTTCTTCTCCTCCATCAGCCTCATGAACAGAAGGAAGTTCGGAACCATACGCCTGTGAGGACTATCCAGATCCGGATTCTCGCCGAGGCCCGCGCAGTGGGCGGCGATTACCTTGATCCCATGATCCAGCGGTCGGCGCAGATGAAGAGGGTTGCCGAGCTTCTGGTCCTCCTCAGCCTCGACCGCCTTCTCTTCTCCAGTGTGGCTGAGGAGAACCAGGTCCAGCTCTCTCATTCTTTGATAAAAGGGATCGCACCTGGGATCCGAGGGGCTGATGCCCATCGCGTTAGGGAGCCACTTTATCATCTTGAGTCCGCGGGCTGCCCACTTCTCTAACTCTTCGATTGCGTCAACGCGATAAGGATTCACGGACATCGTTGCGACGAACAGGTCGGGGAATTCCGCGGCCAGGTTGAATACGTACTCGTTGGAGGTATAGAACTCGGTCTTCTCCAGGTTGACCGTTCCATCGGAATTGTAATTCTTATCGAATGCGAGCAGCCGATACTTGCCGTGATGTTCGATGTGGCGAACCTGGTCAGCCAACCGCAGGACGAATTCACGGTCGGCATTCTCCATGTCCTTGATACCGGACGCGCTGAGATAGACCGAGAATTTCAGGTACTTCAGCGGGTGTCGCCGCGAGCGCATTGCGGGATTGAGGAGATTCCCTGTTCCGCCGGCGCCGACCCCGACGATGTGGGTATGATAATCGACCAGCCGCTGCGGATCGATATCGTCGAACGCCCGCTTCATCAGGTCAACCGCTGGCCCGCTCAGACCCTCTTTCAATTCATCGGGCCTGTGCGACGAAGCGCCGCCAACAAAATGGAGGAGACACATAGCGATACCAGGGGAAATGCGAAATGCGAAATGCGAATTGCGAATTGCGAATTGCGAATTGCGCGAATTTCGCAATTCGCATTTCGCATTTCCTGTTCCCTATGTCGAGCGATAATTCGTGAACTGCATGTCGATGCCGAAGTCCTCGCCCTTCAACGCCGCGATCACCTGCTGAAGCGTGTCCCGGTCCTTGCCGGCAACACGCACGAAGTCGCCGTTGATGGAGGCCTGCACTCTAACTTTTGTCTCCTTGATGAACTTGACTATCTCGCGGGCCTTCTCGATAGGTATGCCCTGCTGAAGCGTGACCGTCTGGCGCACGCTGTCTTTGGCTGCAGGCTCGACCTTGCCGTACGAGAGCGCCTTGAGCGACACGCTCCTGCGAATGAGCTTCTGTTGAAGCACGTCATTGAGCGACCTCAAGGTGAAGTCGCTCGCGGTCGCCAGCGTCATCGTGTGCTCTTTCTCGTCGAGGGCGATGTCGGAGTTTGTGCCCTTGAAGTCGTACCGTTGGTGAATCTCTTTGAGCGCCTGGTTGACGGCGTTCTTGACCTCGGCCATGTCAACTTTTGAAACTACGTCGAAGGTGTTCTGTTGTGCCATGGTTGATACTCTACCGCATAATCGAGACACCCCGGTAGGGCCGGTTCCTATGGGAGTTGGCGAGACTCCCGGTAGTCGCCAACAATTCGCACGGGCCACCCAGCGCAACCTCCGCAAGTCCCTCAGCGCCCGCTAGCTCTTCCCTTCACAATTACGGCGGGCAGATCCTGGTCCCTCACTGCTTTGTTGAACGCCGGAAGATCGCTCTTCATTATTTGCTCCAGCTTCTGCAACTGCGCGTCGATCTTCGCCTGCAGCTCCTGGTACACGGCGATGGACTGTTCCGTCGGCGCCGCATCTGCGCTTCCGACTACTCCACTGATGGCCGCCAGTTTGTTGTTCAACCGGATCGGATAATTCAACGGGTCCTGGCTGCTCTGATTCTTGGTCTGATAGAGCTCTTCTTCGACTGCCGTCATCTTTGCATTGAGCGACTTGCCCGCGTCCACGACCGATTTAGCGTTGGGCTGCTCTTTGACTCGGTTCGTGATTTCATCGACCTGCTTGCGCACGTCACGAATTTGAAGAATCGCTTCGTGGGTTTCGGTGAGCTTGTCGCGAATCTTCAACAACAGGTCGAGCTGTTTGGCGAAGTCAGCCTCGGCAGTGTCCAGCCGCGGGTCTTTCTTGATCTCGAATCCCTGGGTGAGTGTCTTACCGTCGACGGTCAGCTTCACCTGATAACTCCCGGGTGAGGCGCGCGGCCCGGTAAGACTGCCGGCCCACATGATTAAGCCCGGAAAACCCTTCGCATCGGGATGCCGCAGGTTCCAAATGAAGCGATTCAACCCCGCCTCCGCAGGAGCGCGACTCGACCCGCCTCCACCGAAGGAGAACCCTTCCCCGCCGGGGGCCGATGGCGCTGCCGCCTGCGTGTCGGGCTTGCTGGAAAACCTCTTGACCGTTTTTCCGGAGGCATCCAGAATCTCGAGGGTCAGCTCACCGGCAGCTTTGTTCTTCAAGTAATAGTAGACAACCGCGCCGCTGGGCGGGTTCTCGCCTATGGTGGCTGCCGGGGCCTGAAATCCGCCGCCGCCCGGCATCCGATACGTGTCTTCGGGCTTGAACAGATGAGCGTCGGCTTTCGCGACTGCGTCTGCCATCTGATGAAGCACTGGAAGATCGTCGAGCACCCAGAACGACCGGCCCTGCGTCGCGGCTACCAGGTCCTTCTCGCGTTTCTGAATGACGAGGTCTGTTATCGGCACGACCGGCAGGTTCAAGCGAAGCGACTGCCAGTTCTCACCATCATCGAACGAGACATAGAGGCCCGTCTCAGTGCCCGCGTAGAGCAATCCCTGGCGAGCCGGGTCTTCGCGAATTACGCGGGTGAAGGCGTCGTCGGGGATGCCATTCGTTATCTTCTTCCATGTCTTACCGAAGTCGCTCGTCTTGTAGAGATAAGGGTGATAGTCGTCCAGCTTGTACATCGTCGCGGCAATGTAGGCCGTGCCGGCGGCGTGAGGCGATGCCTCGATTGAGTTGACCTGAATCCATTCGGGCATGCCTTTAGGCGTCACGTTCTCCCAGTTCTTGCCCGCGTCGCGTGTGACATTGACGAGCCCGTCATCCGAGCCGGCCCAAATCAAGCCCTTCTGAAGCGGCGACTCCATCAGCGTGAATATCACGTCGTAGTATTCGATGCTGGTGTTGTCTTTGGTTATCGGCCCGCCCGAGGATCCCTGCTTGGATTTGTCGTTTCGGGTCAGGTCGGGGCTGATTACCTCCCAGCTCTGGCCTTCGTTGGTCGATTTGAAAAGCACGTTCGCGCAGGCGTACAGGACGCCGGAATCATGCGGCGAGAAGGCCAACGGAAAATTCCACTGAAAGCGGTACTTCAAATCGGCCGCGCCTGCTCCCATCGGATTGTCGGGCCACGGAGTGACGTTGCGCTGTTGCCCGGTGTGGTGATCGTAGCGCGTGATCAGCCCGCCGTATGAACCCGCGAACACAATATTCGAGTCTTTCGGGCTCGGAGCAATCCATCCGCTCTCGCCTCCGCCCACGTCGTACCAGTTGGTGGCGTCAATGCCGAAGTCTGTAGTGCGGCTTGCGATCTTGACGGTCGAGTTGTCCTGCTGCGCGCCGTAGATGTGATAGGGGAAATCGTTATCGACGGCAACCCGATAGAACTGAGCGGTCGGCTGATCCTGCTCGGTCCATGTCCGGCCGCCGTTGAACGAGACGTTAGCGCCTCCGTCATTGCTGTTGATCATTCGCAGCGAATCATTGGGCGCTATCCACAGATCGTGATTGTCTCCGTGAGGGACGCTGATCGACGTATAGGTGCGCCCGCCATCGTTCGATTTATAGAAGCCTGTGTTGAGCACGTAGACCGTGTCGGCGTTCTGAGGATCGGCGTATATGCGCGTGTAGTACCACGCTCGCTGGCGAAGGTTGCGCTGTTCGTTGACCTTGGTCCAGGACTGGCCGCCGTTGTCCGAACGAAAGACTCCGCCGTCTTCGGCTTCGATGATCGCCCAGACTCGCTCCGGATTGGCGGGAGAGACCGTGATGCCGGCAATGCCGATGTTTCCTTTTGGAAGCCCGCCATTGCGAGTGATCTCAGTCCAGGTATCGCCTCCATCGGTCGACTTGAAGACCCCGCTGCCGGGCCCGCCGCTCTCCAGCGTCCACGGTTTGCGATAGACTTCCCAGAGCCCGGCGTAGACGATTCTCGGATTCGAGGGATCGAGGATCAGATCGCAGGCGCCGGTCTTGTCATTTCTGTAGAGGACCTTCTGCCAGGTCTTACCTCCGTCGGTCGAGCGGAAGACCCCGCGCTGTTCA
>JBGPFL010000234.1:0-7021 GCA_041483295.1 Blastocatellia bacterium
AACACAAGCCGTGCAGGAATGAGCGGCGTTATCAGTCGTTGGCTCGGCGGGGTTGCAGCGCTTCCAGAGATTGCTGAGCGTCTTGTTCGCGTTCAAATCGAAAACCGTCCGGCAATTGACGTCATAAGGCTCTATGACTCCCCTTCGACTCTGTTCTACTGTGACCCTCCTTATGTTCACGACACAAGAGGCGATGCAAAGGCATACGGGTACGAGATGACAGATGAACAACACGCGGAACTAGCAGATGCGTTGAACTCGGCTAAGGGGAAGGTCGCTTTGTCAAACTATGACTGCCATTTGCTGGATCGGCTTTATCCGAAGAAGCGATGGCACAAGCATATCTGCAACCCTCGAACAAACCATGCAACAAAGGGAACCAGGGTCGAGGTCCTGTGGACCAACTACACTCTCGGAAAAGTGGAGTCGGTGGGTTGATCCGAACCAGCGGCCGCCAATGCGGAGCGTTCCCAACTAGACCCTGCTCGATGCATCGTAAGCAAGGGTTCCAGACCGACTACTACTTCCGAGTTGGCGGAGGGAGGTTCGTTCCCCGCGGGCGGTTATATGGTGACGTCGAAACCCACGAGGGCATTGCGTCCGCACTCGCAGCTCGCAAGCCTACTATTGCGCTGACCGTCGCCAGCGTCCGAGGGCCTTCCCAGTTCCAGTCCGGACGAACCGTGTCCGTCGTCTGATGATAGTCGGTCACCAACCACTTCTTAGCCCGGTCGCGCAACCGCCCCATATCGCCGGCGGGAAACCCGAGCATCATAATTCCGGGCACGCCCTTCAGCACGAACGCGTAGTGGTCCGAGCGATAGAAGGCGCCTTCTTCGGGAAACGGGTCGGCCGTCACTTCGTTTCCGGTTGCCTCGACCACTGTCGCGGCTATCGATCCAAGCTCTGAATGCTCGGCGCCGTAGATGATGACTCGCTTCACCAGGCCATAGGTCTCACTCCCTATGCCGTCGAACTGAATGTCGGCCGCAACCTTCTCGATCGGCCAGGTTGGATGCTTAACCCAGTACTGCGAGCCGAGCAGCCCATGCTCCTCGCCGGTAACCACGAGAAAAATGATCGAGCGTCGCGGCCGTTGATGCGATTTCGCAAGTGCCTCCGCGATTGACATGACAATCCCAACGCCTAGCGCGTCGTCCGCAGCGCCGAAGTAGATCCGCCCATCTGACGCCGTTCCAAAAGCGTCGTAATGCGCGCTGAACACAACCGCCTCTTCTTTTAGCTTGGGGTCGGAGCCTTCCAGCAGGCCCACTACGTTGCTGCCAACTGCGTCTTCACGTTTCAATCTGAGAGTCAGCGTCACCGGCTTGTTCAAGTCTTGCGAGACAAACTCTCCGGACTCGGCCTTTTCCTTCAGCTGGGCGAAGCTCGATCCGGCCGCGCTGAAGAGCTTCTGAGCCCCCTCTGCGCTGACGAGCACAATGGGCGGGATCTTGAAGGGCATTGCCGGAGTCCCCGGCGACTCGGCGAGCTCTACTCTTCGGCGCGCAAGAAACTCTCCGAGCGCATCGTAGGACAACCCGCTTACGGTGACGTCGGCGAGTATGATGCCCGTCACACCTCGGACCACCATACTGCCGATTAGAGCCTCCAGCTTTGTAGCCTTGTCCCACGCAGCCTGGTCGACGTTTTTTGGATGCCCTCCAAGAACCACGACGACTTTTCCCTTCAGGTCCAAACCCGCAAGGTCATCGCGCTTCAGCGACGAGGATGACACGCCGTAGCCGACGAATACCATCGCGCCAGTGGCGTCTACGCGATCGCTTGTGAAAGGCGGCGCGACTACGAACTCGTCACGGAACTTGAGCACTGTGTCGCCCGCCCTTAACGTGGACTCGGGTAGCGTCTCGAAGCTATTGAACTTGATCTCCTGGAAATAGGTATGGCTGTTACCGAGCGGTTTGATTCCCAGCTTGGCGAAGGCGTCGGCGAGGTAACGGGCCGCGCGATCTCCCCCCGGCGTAGCAGTGCCTCGTCCCTCCATCTCTTTGGAGGCGAGCCTGCTCGTCACTTCGCGAATCCTCTCCGCCTTCACCCGCTTCCCGATCTCCCGCTCATCGGGAGCAAGAGCCCTTGCAACTTTGGGAGTCGCGGCGGTACTCTGCCAAGCGGACGCGGCTGGAGCCAGTAACACGCAGATCGAGAGCGCAGTTGCTACACCGCTTCGAAGGTTTCGCCAAAAGAGATTGAGCTTCATATTAGTTCTCCAGAGAGGATTGCATGGATAAGGGGCAAACAGCCAGCACGCTGGAAGCGTGCGTACCCAGGGCCCGTTCATTGCACATCTTCTACGCCGGCGCTGGTCTTGCTGTTTAGACGACGCGCTCGGCATTCGCTATGGCGAAGTCCAGGACCTGACTCATGGAGGGTATCATGTATCACCCGAGAAAACTCTGTATTGTCGCCATATTGATGTTGCTTCTGGCTGCGACGGTGGTGCATCTAAGCGCGCAGGAAGGTCCGCCTCCGGCTAGCAGGGCGGGAGGCCGAATTAATATCAGAGAATTCCTGGGACTCGGACCCGCGCCTGATCCTGTCGCGGCGGAGCGGGGCCAAAAGCTATACGCTACCAACTGCGCCTTTTGCCACGGCGAGAAGGGAAGAGGAGCGGAGGGCCAGAGCCTGGTCCGTTCACAGCTCGTGCTCCACGATGAGAAGGGTGAAGTGATCGGACCGATCCTGCTCAAAGGACGTCCCGACAAAGGCATGCCCCCTTTTCCTTCATTAACCGAAGCGCAGCGCTACGATATCGCTCAGTTTCTTCACATGCAAGTAGAGCTGGCGGCCAACCGCGGCACTTATAGACGATTGAACGTGGTCACCGGCGACGCCAAAAAGGGAGAAGCGTATTTCAATGGCGCCGGGCGTTGCACCACCTGCCATTCGCCAACGGGTGACCTGGCCCATATCGGCAGCAAGTATCCGGCCGACCAGTTACAAACCAGATTCTTGTGGCCCGGGTCGGGAGGAGAAGGATCTCGTAGAGTCACTGTCACATTGCCTTCCGGACAGGCTTTTTCAGGCAGGATAAAACACCTCGATGACTTCAATGTTTCAATCTACGACAGCTCGGGCAATTATCACTCGTGGTCTCGCGAGGACGACAAAGTGAGAGTCGAAGTCGAGGATCGTCTCGCAGCTCACCGACAGTTGCTCGACCAGTACACCGACGCGGACATGCACAACCTCTTAGCCTACCTGGTGACACTGAAATGAGACTTCACCACTTTCTAATCGCTCTCTCGCTCTTGTTGCTTTCAGGTATAGGTCTTGGGCAAGCTCTCGACCCTCGGAGTCTGCTCAAACCACCGTCCGATGCGTGGCCGACTTACAACGGGGATTATTCGGGCCGACGATACAGCGCTCTGTCGCAGATCAACGCCGCCAACATCAGTTCCCTTGCCGTGAACTGGATCTATCACACGAATGTCGGCCCGCAGAGAGGCGTTGGAATCCCGGAGATCAAGTCGACGCCGCTCCTTGTGAATTCTGTCCTCTACTTCACCATTCCCAACCATGTCTGGGCTGTGGACGCGCGCACGGGCGACGAACTGTGGCACTACGCCTGGCAAGACAAAGGCGGGCACCTGGTCGGCAACCGGGGCGTAGGCATGTACGGCAATTGGCTCTACTTCCTCGCTCCGGACGGCTGGTTCATTTCGCTCAACGCGAAAGATGGGAAGGAGCGCTGGAGAAAGAAGATCGCGGACGAAAAGCTTCAATACTTCACGACCATGGCCCCCCTGGTAGTTCGCAATCACGTCATCGTGGGAGTGGGCGGTGACGCAATGGACGTCCCTGGTTTCCTGGAGGCCCGCGATCCCGAGACCGGAGAGGTGCAGTGGCGCTGGTACACCACGCCTCGGCCGGGGGAGTTCGGGGCAGATACATGGCCGAACAAAAATGCTATGGAACACGGCGGCGGCATGACGTGGCTGACCGGCACCTACGACCCCGACCTGAATTTACTCTACTGGGGCACAGGCAATCCGAATCCGGTGTACGCGGGCCAGGGGCGCAAGGGGAGCAATCTCTGGACGTGCTCGATTGTGGCATTGAACGCCGACACCGGAAAGCTGGTGTGGCACTTTCAAGCCTCGCCGCATGACACGCATGACTGGGACAACGTGGAGACGCCCGTCTTGTTCGACGCGGAATTCAGCGGACAGAGGCGCAAGTTACTTGCGCAGGCCGCGCGGAACGGCTACTTCTTTGTACTCGATCGAACCAACGGAAAGAATCTGGTCTCGAAGGGCTTTGTTGGGGTGAACTGGTCGAAAGGAGTCGATACCGAGGGCCGGCCGATTCCAGACCCGGCAAAGGAGCCGAAGGTGGATGGCTCCCTGATCAACATCCCGGGCGGCGGCGCAACCAATTGGCCTCCGCCGAGTTTCGATCCCGAGACGGGCCTCTTCTACGTGAACGCGCGCAAGGGCTACAGCGTCGCATATCTCACGGACATCGAGGAGAATCCGGAAGGGTATGGCGGAATGGGCGGCGGGTTGCTATCGCAGGGCGTCCTGGAAGCGATCGACTACAAGACGGGCAATGTCGTATGGAGCCACGTGTATCCGACCGGGTCTTTTGGGAATAGCGGTCCGGGGATCCTGACGACGGCAGGCAAGCTCCTGTTCACGGGCGACCCCTCAGGCAATCTGATTGCCTACGATCCTGCGACGGGCCGTATCCTCTGGCACTTTCGCACCGGATCACAGGTGAGCAACGGACCGATGACTTACGAATTGAATGGCAGGCAATACCTGGTCGTGGGCGCAGGTGATACTCTCTACGCGTTCACGATCCTTCGTAACGACAGGTGAATTCGATGAATCCATTAGACGAGAGGTCGTCCAGTCTGAAGATCACGCGGCAAGATGCGATTACAAGAAGGGACTTTCTCTACAACGCCGCCGTTCCCCTCGCGCTGACGGCCTTCTCGCCGTTCTTGCCGGCTGACGACGCGAAGGGAGCGCAGAACCGAATGGGTATCGCCTCCACGTCATTCATGTCGCCGCCCGCACCACAACCGGGTAGTCGTCCGCAGGGAAGGGACGCATACGAGTTCCTGGAGAAGTGCAACGCGCTAGGGGCTGGAGGCATTCAGACTCAGCTTAACGGCGATCTTCCGAAACTGCGCTCTCGAGCAGAGCAAGTCGGCATGTGGATCGAGGGCATGGTTTCGGTCCCCCGCAACGGCGATGCGGCCGCGTTCGAGCGCAGCTTGATCGACGCCAGGGCTGCCGGGGCCACGGTGGTTCGGGCCGCCTTGCTCAGTGGCCGCCGCTACGAAACCTTCACGGTACTCGGCGAATGGAACAAATGGGTGGAGCAGAGCCACGAGGCGCTCAAGATGGTGGTTCCGATTCTCGAGAGGCACAAGGTTACTCTTGCGATAGAGAACCACAAAGACTGGACCCTCGAAGACATGCAGCGTCTGCTCAAGACCTATTCGAGCGAGTATCTCGGTGTATGTCTCGACTTCGGAAATAATATCGCGCTCCTCGACGACCCGATGGAGACCGTAGAGACGCTCGCTCCATACGCCAGGAGCACCCACGTCAAGGATATGGGTGTGAAGCCCTACGCGGACGGTTTCCTGCTGTCTGAGGTACCGCTGGGTACGGGGTTTCTTGACCTGCCTCGAATGGTGTCGATACTCCAGAAGGCCAATTCGAGGCTGCATTTCTCGCTGGAGATGATTACGCGCGACCCGCTCAAAGTTCCCTGCCTGACGCCGCAATACTGGACGGTCTTCCCAGAGCGCAATGGACGATATCTCGCCCGGACTCTCAAATTGGTGCAGCAGCATAGCGGTGTGTCTCCTTTGCCGACTGTCTCTGAGCTTGGATCCGCAGATCGAGTCCGGATCGAGGAGGAGAACGTGAAGGCTTGTTTCCGGTATGCCCGCGACAAGCTACTCATTTCATAGATACACGTTTCGCGTTTCGCGTTTGTCGTTTCGCGTTCGGCGTTTTGAGTTGGGTGATTGGTAGATCTGCCCAGTGATCAGGGACAGACTGAGTTCAAGGATGGTACATCATATGGCGTTTGTCGTTTCGCGTTTGTCGTTTCTCGTTCGGCGTTTTGAATTGGGCGACTGGCCGCCAATCTCCATGCGGCTCTGCTGCGTTGTTTTACTCTGTTCAACCCCTGGACTGCTTTTTGCGGGGCAGCACACTCCGGAGAACGACAAGAATCCACTCGCCGGAAATTCGGCTGCGATCAGTGCGGGAAAGCGGCTTTATGGACAGGCTTGCCAATCGTGCCACGGGGGCGAGGGGCGCGGCGATCGAGCTCGCGCACTTTCCACAGGAACATTTCTCTATGGAGTCAAGGACGGCCAGATCTTTCAGAACATTCGAAACGGAATTGCCGGCACTGCTATGCCGCCCTTTTCAAGGTTGACCTCCGATCAGACGTGGCAACTCGTATCCTATATTGATAGCTTGAGCGCCGGAAGGGTTGAGATCTCATTCAGCGGCAACACCCTCCCCAGGAGGGACCCGTTTGCGGGGGTCAACGTGATGGTTGGCGAGCAGATTTTCTCCGGTAAGGGCGAATGCAACACCTGCCATGAGGTGAACGGCCGAGGCGGAATCGTGGGACCGGATCTGTCGGCTGCAGGGAGAAACTCAGCGGAGATGCTGCGCCAGAAGATTCTGGACCCGAACGCCAGTGCGAACGCGGGAGGCGGCCCGCGCATGGCGAGCACCGTCGTGGTCAAGACGCGTGACGGCCAGGAGATTCGTGGCATCCGGCTCAACGAGGACTCTTACTCGTTGCAGATGAGGGACACATCCGGGAAGCTCTTCCTCCTCGACAAGCAGAACCTGGTTGAGGAACTTTCAAATCCTTTGTCGCTAATGCCGGCAGACTACGGGAAGAGGCTCTCAGAGCCCGAGATCCAGAATCTTGTTGCCTATCTGAAAAGCCTGGGAGGGCGCGACTTCACTAAGACTATCCAGTCCGAGATTCCCGGGGGCCTGACCTACGAACGGAT
>JBGPFL010000235.1:0-7018 GCA_041483295.1 Blastocatellia bacterium
CGGTCGATTCGTCATAGAGATAGATGGCACAGGTGTCGAACTTGACCACGTAGCTCAGCTTATTCGAGATTATCGCCATTGCGTCTTCGATGTTGAGGCTGTTGCCGAAAGTGCGAGCGATTTCGTAAAGAGCGTAAACCTCCTGATGCGCGCGTCGAATCTGCTCGCGATAATCGATAGCCGAGGCCGCAATGGTCTCGAGCTGGCCCTGGGAGAGCCCTGCCGCGGGCTCCGCTCCCGACCCTGCCGCCGGCAGCGACGGCCTTTCGTGATCGCGTTCTTCATGAACTCCTTGCTCTTTGACCCGCGCTTCGAATTCCTCGAGATGCTCGACAAAAAGCCCGACGACCCTGGGATCGAACTGACTTCCGGCCATCCGGCTGATGAACTCGATGGCCTGCTCGCGGGTGAGAGCCCGGCGATACTGGCGGTCCTCATGCAGCGCGTCGAAGCAATCTACCACCGAGAGTATCCGCGCGGTGATCGGAATGCTGTCACCCTTGAGCGCATCGGGGTAGCCCTTCCCGTCCCATCGCTCGTGATGGTGGCGCACGATCGGAACAACCGGATAAGGAAACCCCACACGCTCCATTATCTGCGCGCCGACGATTGTGTGAATCTTCATCTTCTCGAACTCGGCCGCCGTGAGCTTGCTCGGTTTGTTGAGTATGTGATCGGGCACAGCCAGCTTTCCAACGTCGTGCAGAAGCGCTCCTATCCTCAGCGCCTCAATCTCCGCCTCGGATAGCTTAAACAGCCGGGCCAAACCTTCGGCATAAATCTGCACGCGTCGAACGTGCCCGTGAGTGGTCTGATCTTTGGCGTCGATGGCACTTGCGAGCGCCTCGACGGTGGCAAAGTGCAAACGGCTCACCTCCTCGAGATGCTGCGTCCTTTCGTTGATGTGCTCGAAATAGACTTTGTAGGTGAGATACGAGGCGATGCTGAGCGGCAGAGTGGCTGCAAGGTAGACGAATCCGAAGCGCTCGATTGCCAGAAAAACCATTCCAGCGGTGAGCGCCGCTCCAAAGTACATCCACGAGGTCCACCATACACCTGTGCGCCAGAAGTGCCGCGCCGATTTCCCAGCCCGCCGCGCGTAGACCCACGCGGCCACCCAGCCGTTGGCCAGGTATTGCACCACGCCCAACACGATCACCGCCAGAACCAGTGCCTGCAGTGGAATTCCCGTATGAGCTATGGGCCACTGCGGCTGGTGACCCACCACAAATATCAACGTCCACTTGAAGCAGAGTGAAGAAAGAAGCACGGACGCCGCCATCAGATTCGGCGCCAGTATCACACCGGTCAGCCGCTTCGAGCTTTTCAGCGCCATAACCACGGCGTCGATGCAGCCGAGCAGAACAGCAGGACCAATTCCAAGGAAGAATAGGCCAAGGAAGACGAATACGTCAGAGACGCTCACTGAGGCCGTGGACTTCGGCACTCGTATCGGGTGCCGGCTGGCCAGTGCTACCAGGCCGGCGAGCAACGACAGCTTGAGGATTTGGTCAACGTTGAGGGACCAAAGGCTCACAGCCGAAGCTGCCGTTATGGCAGTGCCCACTACCACCATAGCCCACCAGTAGACTTGTGACTCCCGGTTAAGGCCCGACATGTCCAACAACTGCTTCTTCATTGTTACTCGCTTACCTGCCCCCCAGATGACCCCTGGTTCGTCGGCCGTTTCCTACCCTCTGCCGGCTCTTGCGAACTCGGCTTTGACTCTTGCGGCATTTTTGGAGAGTTCGTCTTTCTGTGCCTGGCGACCTCGACCCTGAGCCTCTTTGAGGCAAGGATGATGACCCTTTCAGCCTAGGCAACATTAATGGCAGGGCAATTTGGATACCAGACCCGGGGCGCGGATAAATCCTCTAAACAACCACTAATGCCAGGAATTGCGGAACCGGTTCGGTCAGAGTGATTTGAATCGCTTGGTTGAACTTCATCGAATATGGTGGCATGGAGAGAAAACCCTGAGAGTGCCGCCCGACCGGGTCAATTTGAATATGACCTGAGGGTGCCCTCCATACATCGCTGTAAACTCAATCCGCGCGGCGCCAGTTCTCACACTCCTCGCGCATCGCGTCGAGTGCCTCCTGTAAGGCGCTCTGCCTCGACTCAAGGTCTCCGGCCGCTACGTCGCGACCCACATATATCGGCTCACCTACAAGGGCGAGCGCGCGTGTGAAGGGCAAAGGAATCTGCAAGCGGTCCCAACTCCTAAGCCGAATCCTACGCCGCACAGTTGTGTGAAAGGGTAGAATCGCCTGGCCCGTGTGTCGAGCGAGAGTGACCGCCCCGGCCTTGGCTACATAAGCGGGACCGCGCGGACCATCGATCGTAAACGCCACGTCGATGCCGCTCTCCAGACACGCAGCCATTTCCGCAAGCGCCCGGCCGGCCCCCCGACTCGAAGACCCACGCGCGGTTCCATAGCCGAATCGCTTGATAAACCGGCCTGTGAATTCTCCATCGCGGCTTCGGCTCGACATCACCACGATGCCTCGCTTGCGCCACAGCCACGTCGCGGTAAATATGCAGGTATGCCAAAAGGTGAAGATCGCCCGGTGCCCGCTCCCCAGAATGGAGTCGAGATGTTCTGCGCCTCGAACCTCCCATCGCAGCGTCGAGCAGATGCACTTTATCAACACGAAGAAGAATAGATCGGCCGCCCGAATCAGCAGTCGATCGCGACGGCTATAGATTGATAGATCCCCCCAACTGTAGACCCGGCCGCGCAGCTCTTCGCCGATCACGCGTTGCACAATTCGTTCGCCGCGGCCGCGCTTGCCCGGGGCCGGCGTCTGCTCGGCCTCGCCGGCGCTTATGTCCTGCGCCCCCTTCGCGACGCCCGATGCGGGGCCTGCGTTTCCGGCGCCCGGCGATGAAGCATTCAAGTTGAGATCTTGAGATTGGGACAGAATCGCCCGGTCGTCTGTAGCCATAAGGTGCCTGCTCGAGGTGAGATTCTAGCAGGCAACCGCACAACACGCCCACCGCATTTCTCCTCGCGCAAAGAATAAGACGGCGAGTTATTCAAGAAGAGAGAGGCCCGCGGATGCAGTTCCAGCATCCGCGGGCGCACAGAGAGAAAGAAGGGCAATTCCCAAATCGAACCGGTCGCAACCGCGTCAATAGGAGTGGTTGTTGAAATCTTGCAGCGGCTGGTGGTGTGGTCCCGCGTCTCCCTCCACGAAATTGGCCATTGCATCGCTCAGCAATGTCCCATCAGAAAGCAGGGTCCCATCACAGGTGAGTTTACTGTCGGCCAGTAGACAGCCATCAGAGAGCAAAGCCCCGTCTGCGAGCAGGGCGCCCTGTCCATTGAGAATGAGTATTCCATCCGCCAACATGGCCCCGTCAGTCAGCATAACACCGTCGCTGAGCAGCGTCCCCGAGGTCGTATAGCTCGAGCTCCTCCACAATGCGCCGGCGGAATAATAGGACCCATTGGCAAGCAGCACGTTCGAGCCGTACATACCCTGCCAGTAAGTCATCAGGTTGCTGCCGTAGAGGAAACTCCAATTGGTGATCACCGACTGTCCCCACACGAAGGTCTCACCTGCAATGGTGCTTTGAGGTGCAAGCGGCAAGCAGGCCGAGTCGGTGATGAACTCCATCTCCGCTATGTCACAATACCCGCCCGCTGGGCCGAGATAGCGAAGATATCTGTAGGTGTTCGTAGTTGAGATCGTTGGCTCTGTCCAGACTCCGCTTGCGGGCTGTGAGCCGACCGTGTAGAGGTCGACGAAACCGCTCGTTTCCGAAGTGTTGGACCCCTGGAACCTTCCGCCGACCATCCGCGAGGAGAAGCCGCTGCGCGGGAAGAACCTTATCTTAACAACCCTTTTTGCGCTGCCCGCCCCAAGGTCTATGCCGGTGTAGCCGCCGCTGCCCTGTGAAAAATCAAAGTACGTGCTGGTACTCCCATCAGTCGCGTTATCGTATTCGGTCCCACTCGCCCAGGCTGGGCTGGAGCCATATGGAACACCCATCAGTTTGGTCGAGCTGGACGCTAACATCAACTGCCCGTTTGCCAGAGAAGCAGCAGGGTTCCTTATCGCCCTGGCCAGCCGCACCGCGCCGTCGATGTTCAACATCCCGGCGCCCTGTTCGAGCATGTTGAAGCCAGGGAGAGGCTGGGCGGAATACATCAGTATCGCTTTGATGAGATTCGGTGTAAGAGACGGATTAGCCTCAAGCAGCACCGCTGCGGCGCCCGATACCGCGGGTGCGGCGACTGAAGTGCCGCTCAAGTACATCACGTAGTGATACGAGTTGTACTCATAGGTATTGGCGTCAAGCTGCGGATGATCGCGCACGAGGTCGCCATCGTGGGCCTGAGCCGCGATGATCTTGTTGCCCGGCGCAACCAGGTCGGGCTTGATCAAGTTGTCGTAAACCCGTTGCCCCAGCCCGTTAGTAGTGAACCCCCGGGTGGGGCCGCGCGAACTGTATGTTGTGACTACGTCGTCTCCCCGCTCGTCGGTGCCGTGGGTGTTTGCCGCGCCGACGGTGATCGCGGATGGCTCAATCCCCGGGGAGTGAATCGCCCCGTAGAGCTTGGTTCCGTCGGCTTTCTTTCCGTTGTTGCCCGCGGCTACCACGACGACGATTCCCGCGTCGTGAGCTGCGCGGACGGCTTTGCACAGTGGATCGTTCTTGTACGAGTCGACGGCCGGCGCGCCTAGGCTCATGTTGATGATCTTGATGTTGTAGGAGTTGCGATAGGTGACGCACCAGTTCACCGCGTCGATGAGGTCCGAAGTATACCCCTTGCCCGTACGATCGAGCACCTTCACGTTGATGATCTTCGCCCCAGGCGCAATCCCCGTGTAGGCGCCCGGACCGACGTGCCCGGTTCCACACGCGATCGCCGCGACGTGGGTTCCGTGGCAGCTATAGTCCTTTGCATCCGAAAACTGGTCCACCGCAGCTTCGACCAATATTCGACTATTCCCGTTGTAGCTCAAGTCGTGAACCGTCTTGTCAATTCCCGAGTCGAGTATTGCGATACCGACGCCCGAGCCGTCCAGGTTAACGCCGCTCACCAGCGAGCGAATTTGCGCGGCTCCCGTCGTGGTTTCGAGATGCCCTAGCTTCTGAAGAGGCCGGTCGGGCGAGATAAAGCTGAACTCCGGGCGAGCCGCCAGGGTCTGCAGCGCCCTCAGCGACATCCTGGCGGAGAGGCCATTCAAGACCGAATATGACTTCTTGACCCTTCCCCCCAACGCCTCGATGGTTTGGCCCTGCGCGGCGGTATTTGCGCCGGTGAGCTGAACAATCACATCGAGGTCCGGGTCCTGCGTGGCGGCCATCGTGTTGATGGCGCCCGCATCGATCTGATCGAGCAGATCAGGGGAGATCTTGCTGCGCCAGCTGGATGTTTTCTTGGAGGCTGCGCCGCTGCTCACGGTGAAAGCCGCTGAAGCAACGGCGGCAACGGCGATGGCGATAACGAGAAATCTGGTTGGTCTCATAGGGGTTGTCATCCTCTCGCACAGTGCTAGTCTGTCCCGCTTTTGCCCGCGATAGTATAACGAAACCTGGATCCGTACAACCGAGCCGAGAGTCTGACGAGCCACTCGCTGGGCCAGACTTCAGAGTCAATGCGCCAGACCTATTGCAACTAAAGCGCCGCACCTCGGATCGGCGGGGGTCCCAGCTAGCTCAAAGATTGCTACACCCTTGGGAACGCGTCGTAAAACGGGAGGCATTCATCTTGACTGATAAGGCTGACCGCATTCAGTCAAATTGAGTATTTGTCATTTGTCACTGGTCACTTGTCATTTGTCACTGGTCTCTGGTCCTTAGCTCTTGGTCTCGTCCAGTTGGCACCTTCGCAGCGACAAGTGACAAATGACAGTGACAAATGACAAATCCTGACGCGCATTCCACCCGAACAATCGCGTTGACAAAGCCGCCAGGCCGACAGTAACCTGCTTTTTGAACCTTTGATCGACTACTGACGTTTACTAATCCATCACATGAGCCAGAAACAGAGACTCGACCCTTATCCCGGCATAGTGCTGGAGGACGATCCCGACATAGAGGTTACCTATCCTGAACGGCCTGAGGATTCGGCTGGACTCTGGGCTGAGGTAAAGTCGATCGCTCGCGACATTATCTTCGCCGCAGTGATGGCCGTCCTGATCATAGTGTTTGTCGTCCAGCCCGTAAAAGTGGAAGGGACTTCGATGCAGCCGCGGCTGGAGAACGACGAAAGGATCTTCGTCAACAAGTTTCTCTATACCTTCAAACCCATCGAGCACGGCGACATCGTGGTCTTCTGGTACCCGAAGGACCCGTCGAAGTCATTCATCAAGCGGGTGATCGGTTTGCCGGGCGACTCGCTTCAAATAGACCAATGGGGTCAGCTCATTAGAAACGGACAGCCGGTTGAAGAGCCCTACCTCTCCCCTGATAAGAACCGCAGTCCGCGAGCGATTCCTCTCACCACCGTCGAGGCGCATTACTACTTCGTCATGGGCGATAATCGAGATGCCTCGAACGACAGCCGCACCTGGGGACTCGTCCCTGAGAAATACATTTACGGCAAGGCGATGTTCCGCTATTGGCCATTGGCGCGGGTGGGTACGCTCGACTAGGACCAATCGAATTCTGAATCGTAAAGGGTAGGTGAACAGAACTGATCGTTCATCACGTTCCTGCTGAATGCGCTCCAAGCTGATACCTCTAATTAAGCTGTGGTACAGTCCGGCAGCGGCGATATCCGATCTCGCGTCGGGCGCGCCTTACCTGACGGGTGGGATCCTCGCGTTCGCCTCGTCATTCGTCTACGGAACGGCTCTAAAGGGAGAGCTCACGGTGCTGCTCAGCGCAGCGAGGGGGGACCTGCCCCCGGCGTCTTCGTGGCTCGTCATCCACCTGGTGAGCCGATTCATGTCCAGCGTCGGCCCGCTCCTCTTTCTGACTGTTGTCTTCGTGCCCACATGTCTGTTCGTCGCCAACCTGCTCGACAGACGCTCGAGCTTCGGCGTACTGCTGCGGCAAG
>JBGPFL010000236.1:0-7017 GCA_041483295.1 Blastocatellia bacterium
CGGAGAGCGATCCAACCTGACGCTCTGCCGCCGAGAGATTGCAACCGGGTCCGAATCAACCGTTGCCTTCTGTGCCTTCTCTTCCTCCTCTCTGCCAGCAGGAGCAACCCAGGCAAGCCGCCTCGGCGACGCCTGATTTGACAGGCGTGTCTCCGTGATCCTAGCTTTGTTGAGTGAGCGGGTTGGACGCACAAATCAAGGAGGCCGCAAGGCAGTTCGGGTTTGAGGTCGTTGGCATCACCTCCGTGGCGCCGTTGGCGCGTGATGAGAGAGCCTTTCGCGAGTGGTGCGACGCGGGCTTTGCTGCCGGAATGGACTACATGACCCGCAGCCCGCGGATGAATTCACGGCCCAGGCTCCTCGCTCCGTGGTCTGTATCGCTCATCACCCTCGCGATCAACTACTATGCTGCGTCTCCCGAGTTCGAGCACGAACACCGCTACGGCCGCGTGGCTCGCTACGCCTGGGGGCGAGATTACCACGAGGTTGTAAAACCCAGGCTGGTGGCGTTGACAGCAGAGATCGAGAGGCGGGCAGCGCGGCCGCTGCACGCCCGATGCTTTGTTGACGCGGTCCCTCTTCTCGAGCGGGCGGCGGCCGCGCGAGCAGGAGTAGGCTTCTTCGGCAAGAACACCAATCTGCTTCAATCCAGGCGCGGGTCGTGGTTCTTTCTGGCAGAGATACTGGTTGACCTTGACCTCTCGGCGGATCCAGCCGAGGTCAAGGTTGGCTGTGGCAGTTGCCACCGGTGTCTGGACGCGTGTCCCACGGAGGCGTTCGAGGGCCCGTACGTTCTAGATTCGCGTCGATGCATTTCGTATCTGACGATTGAGAACAAGGGAGCGATTCCGCGGGAGCTGCGGGAGGGGTTAGGGGAATGGATCTTCGGCTGCGATGTCTGCCAGGATGTGTGTCCCTTCAACCGCTTTTCATCCGACACACGCTGGCCGGAGCTTTGCCCGGAAGCGGGCGCCGGACCTCGCCTCAATCTTGTGGAGCTGCTGTCGATCTCGAGCGACGAGGAATTTCGGGCGCGGTTTCGAGGGACGCCACTCACCAGGCCGAAGCGGAAGGGGCTGCTTCGCAACGCGGCGGTCGTTGCGGCGAATGTGGGATGCACGGCTGCGGTGCCCATATTAGTCGAGCGCGCCGAGCACGACTCGGAACCCCTGATCCGCAGCCATGCGCTGTGGGCGTTGTTACAGTTGGATCCAGGAAGAGCAGCTGATGTTTCTGAGCGGCTCAATGCGAGGGACGATGATCCGCTGGTTCGCGAGGAGATCGAAGCCTCCAGGCGATTAGGCAGAGACGCGTTGTAATTTCAGGCATGGCCATTGTCTTCCCATCCCCGGTACTTTCTTGCCACGGCGCTTGGCTAGTTTGTAGCCAAGGTTAGCAGCAGGTCTACAAAGGTATCTGTCTCCAGCTGGCTGACCCAAGAGAAACGCGCCCTGCCCTATTTCAGCTAGTCTCGTTCTGGAAGTTTCAGCCGCTGGCATAGAGAATGCATTTCCATCTCTTCCGTCGCTCTTTAGGTGTCTTAAAAGTACCAGCCAGGTTGGCCCGGCCTTCATAAGTTTCATGGTCGGGACTGAGATAGCTTCGAATGTGAGGATACGCCAAATGAAGGCATCAAGGCTCCACCCCCTGGCCCTGGCGGCGATCTGTCTATTTGTGTTGGCCTCGCTTGCTATTGGGCGACGTCTGGCTTCAGACACCACGCCCAGAGGCGTGTCGCCGGCCGGAGAGTTGAGCGAGCTTGCGATCGAAGATGGCGTTGCCGGCTGTGCTCTGGGGCCGGCCCGAGAACTTCAGGGCCATCCTGGCTTCGGATGGGCGAACAAACTCACCCCCTCAACTTACCCAGCCACCCTCCGAACAGTCACCGTGGGCTTCAATCGCGCCGGGCCGCTAGTCGATCCCGATCAGCTTTTTCGGATAGTCGTCTTCCTCGACCCCGAAGGGGATGGGCCTTCAAACGGCCAACCACCAGACGCCACCTTCATCGGGCGCGTTCGCGGCCTGGACTCAATAATGACTTATAACCTGATCACCCCTGTGCGGATTCAAAGCGGGGCGTTCGTCGTGGGTGTGATCGACGACTTTGCCGCCAGCAGGCTTGATCAAAATGGCAGCTCCACCTTTCCGGCGCTTTTCAATGTGCCCGGCAAGTCGACGCCCCGCGGATCTGAGTCTTTCTTCACTCAAGATTCCGGAAACCTCTGGCAACGGATGTCCGACCTGTCGATCGGAGGTCAGTGTGGCGCTCCGGGCAGTTTTCTGATCCGCGCAACAGTGGAGGCGGCGCCGGCGGAAACGCTCTCGGCAACCAGGATCAAAGACCCTGCTGCCGTCGAGCCGTGGGCAGTGTCGATATTTGGCGGCGACGCATTCGTGGCCAACTATGTCTCCGACAATCTGACCGTCATCAAGACGTCCGACAACTCCTTCGTCAATGTGGCTGTGGGAGACGGACCGGGAGGAACCCCAGACGGACCCGCGGGCATCGCTGTGATGAGTGCCACCATCGGCGGCGCGGCCACTACCAGGGCGTATGTCACTCTGTTCGGCTCGAACACTATCCCATCCAAGGAGTTCCCTATTGACTATTCGACTGTAGGTCCGGGCCGCGTTCAAGTGCTGTCCCGGCCAACCGCTGGCGGAACCATCACATCCATATCCCAGATCAGCGTGGGAAAGGGACCGAGGTTCCCCGCGTTGGCGGGGTCATCACCGCTGAAGCTCTACGTGCCCTGCGCCGGCTCGAATCGGGTGGACGTCATCGATACCGTCTCGAACATGAAGATCAAAGAGATCGCGGTCGGCCGTGAGCCAACAAGCTGCACGGCCGGACTGGGCGGCTTCAAGGTGTACGTGACGAATTTCGGGGACGACACGATTTCGGTGATCGATGCCAGGACCGATCAGGTCATCAAGACGACCCGCTTCCCGGGGGTCGATCCACCTCCGATTGCGATAGCTCCACTTCCCCCGACCCTCAATCCCTGGAACGCTGAAATCTCGCGCGCGAATGGGAATCTCTATGTGACCTACTGGGGCACGCCCGGAAATGTAGCTCCGAACGGCGGGATTGCAGAGTTCGAAACCTGCCACGACGAGTTTCTTCGCCTCATTATAGACGACACGTCACGCGGGACACCGCCAGGCAGTGCGGGCGCATCGGGTATCGCGGCGCCCACTGGACCGCTAAACCGCGACTCGGCGACGGGCCTCACTCCCGGCGCCGGGGGAGGGGGCGGAGGGCCTTTCGGGATTGCGGCTTCCAGCGCCGCGGTCGACGGCACCGTCTTTTTCACCAACGACGGAATGGGAACCATCGGAGTGATCGACACGCGAATCGATCAAGTAGTATCGTCACCGCCGCTTTCGATTGCGTCGTGCCCCAAACCGCGGGATGCTGCGTCCTCGACGGTTGGCGATCATCACGTGGCCTACGTAGCGTGCGGGCAGCCAGATAGCTCCGTGCTCGTCGTCAGCAGTCCAAGGTTGCGCGAGAACCTGGCGAACATCCCTGTCCCGACGTCGGCTAGCTTTCTGGAGCCGACATTGCTGATCAGCGGGTCTGGATTCACTCAGGGG
This sequence comes from Blastocatellia bacterium, assembly GCA_041483295.1. Taxonomy (GTDB): domain Bacteria; phylum Acidobacteriota; class Blastocatellia; order UBA7656; family UBA7656; genus DASYSA01. The sequence goes on from JBGPFL010000236.1 coordinate 3,601, forward strand.
TCGCGCCTCGAACTGATTGTGAATGGAGAGTGCATTGAGTTCCGCAAGAGAATGAAGATCAAGAAGCAGGGAACATTGATCATTCAGAAGGGCGGCCTCGCTGACGGACGTAATCTCAATCAAGTGCTGGGGCTTGGGCCGCCGTTTTTGCGCGTGATTACGTCCGATGGCGATGTGCGACTCGTAAACTGCTGCGCGGTACCGGCAGCAGGGCAGTGACATGAGCGTTGTTCTCGCCACGACAGCCTGTCGGAGTTGGTTCTATCATCTTAGTGCGTGGCTGCTGCCGAACTACACTTCCAATTTCATATCACGCCTGAAGAGTCGGGCCGGCGGCTCGATGAGTTTCTTGCCTCGCGAGTTGGATCTCTCAGCCGAATGCGCATTGCCGCGCTTCTTGATAAGGGCGCCTGCCTGGTGAATCAGACCGCTGCCGCCGCCGGCTATCACGTCTCGGCGGGCGACTTTATCGAAATTGCTTTCGACCACGCCACTCCAACGGCGATGAGTCCGGAGCCGATACCGCTTGAAATCGTCCACGAAGACGCCCACCTCCTGGTCGTAGTAAAGCCGGCAGGTATGCTTGTTCACCCGACGCGCGGTGTGAAGACCGGAACGCTGGCTAACGCCCTGGCCTATCACCTTAACCGATTGCATATAGAAGATTGCGGATTGACGATCGATTCGAAGGCAGATGCCGATCTTCCCAATCCGCAATCGGTCATTCGTCCTGGTCTCGTGCACCGACTCGACCGGGCGACTTCGGGCCTGATGGTCATAGCCAAGACTCAACGAGCGCTGACGAGCCTGTGCCGACACTTCCATCGCAGGCTGGTCGAGAAGCGATACCTCGCCCTTGTTCAGGGCAATGTGGCTGAGGATTCGTTCGAGATCGTTGCGCCCATTGGACGCGACGCCGATCGCCGTCCCAGGTGGGGCGTGATGGAGAGCGGTAGACACGCACACACACGGATCAAAGTGCGACATCGAATGGGAGAAGTGACACTCGTAGAGTTGGAACCGGTGACGGGAAGAACGAATCAACTGCGTATTCACTGTGCCCGCGTCGGACACCCGGTTGTGGGTGACGATCTCTATGGCGACCCCGGTATGAACGGCCACCAGGCGACTTTGCAGCCGGAAGGTTCCAGTCTTGTGTCCGAGCCGGACTCGTTATGTTCGCGGTTGTGTCTGCACGCCTGGCGATTGGCCTTTCATCACCCGGTTGGAGGGGCGTGGATGGAGTTCACGTCGGCTGTGCCCGGCCACTGGCCTGAGACGGACGGGCTGACCTGGCGGTTAGTGTGTGCGGATCAGCCGGTTTAGCGCCGATCGAATTTCGACTACATTGAACGGCTTTGATATGGCCGCGTCAATACAGGTACGCTCGCCGGCCCGTTCGAGAACTTTATCAGCGCCATAGCCGCTCATCATCACTACCTTCATTTGAGGCCGAAGCTCTTTGATCTTGATCGCAGTAGCTATGCCGTCGGTCTTAGGCATGGCAAGATCGGTAAAGACCACGTCGAACTCGTAGTTCTCGATCAACAGCACCGCTTCATCGCAGCTTGTTGCCACCATCACTTGATGGCCTTGCTGCCCCAGTATCTCTGCCAGCACCGCCCGCACCAGGTCCTCGTCATCTATGACCAGCGCCCTCAGGGAAGCGGTGGGGCCGGCGACAACCTCGAACTGAGTTTCAGCATCCGAATTGTCAGCCAGGGGCAGCGAGATCGTGAAGGTAGTTCCCTTCCGAAGCTGGCTCTCAACGTCGATTCGCCCGCCGTGACGCTCGAGTATCCGATAGCTCTCGCTCAGTCCCATCCCCAATCCGGCCGCCCCTTTGGTAGTAAAAAATGGTTCAAAGATGCGCCGTTTGATCTCTTCGGTCATGCCGCTGCCTGTATCGCTGAAGCTCAGAATCAGGCTCGACTTGAGTTCGGATGCACCGATGGTTATGCAACCGCCGAGAGGCATTGCGTCGAGCGCATTCAAGATGAGGTTGACGAAGACCTCCCGAAGTTCCGAGGACTGGCCGGCGACCAGCGCGCCCTCGCGGACGTCGAGCTGAAGCTTAACTTCATACTTGATTCCCAGCGATTCGGCATCATCGCCCCAGCGAGGTTTGGTGATGTCCCTCGCATCGCGGACGATGTCGGAGATCCTGACGGGTGCGAACTCATCTTTGTGGGAACTGGCCCGCGAGAAGTTCTGGATGCGCGCAACCATTCGGGCCGCGTCTTTAGCCGATTGTTCGACAACGCTCAGATACTTCCTCAGATCCTCGTCTTTCGCCTTCGGAAGCGCCAGTTGTGTGTACCCGATGACTGCGGCAAGCGCGTTGTTGAAGTTATGAGCGACCCCTGACGCCAGTTGTCCCAGGGCCCTGAGTTTATCTGCCTGTTGGACACGCTCGTTTTCGCGTTGCTGCTCAGTTACGTCTCTTGCGAGCGAAACGGCCCCCATTAGCTTGCTCTGCTCGTTGAAGAAAGGCGACGCTGTAATGTTCAGCAATACCCTGTTGCCATCAGGACGGGAGTACCAGAGCCGGGTTTCAATAACAACCCGCTCGCGCAGAGAAGTTTGAATCGGCAGGTCGCCCACCGCGATAACCTGTCCATCTACGTCGCTGTAGCGACCTTCGGCGAGTGCACCAGTGCGGTCGGCCCGCATCTCCTCGAGCGTGAACCCAAAGATCTCCTGCGCCAGGCGGTTGGCACGGACAACGCTGCCGGTCTCATCAAACACGATCAGGCCCTGAGCCATTTGCTCGATTGTAGCGCTGAGGAAAGTGCGCTCGCGATCAGCCTCCTCTCGCGCTTGATACAAGTCAGAGAGGTCGCGCACAACCTGAACGACGGCGGTGATCCTCCCCTGGTCGTCGTAGATAGGATCAACGCTGGCTATCAGGGGAAAGCTCGAAATGGCACCCGCAGGGCCCTCGATCACACCGCGCTCGCCTTTGGCGCGAAGCCGGCAGATTGGACACTTATCCGCAGTAAAGCTGCTTCCAGGCGTCCGGTGTGTCAGGTCTCGCACCGTCCGTCCTGCGCAGTCCTCGGGCTGCAGACCGATCTGTTTATAGAAGCCGACATTGGCGCGAATCAGCCGGTCCTCGAGATCGACGATGACCACACTATCAGTCAGAGTGTCGAAGGTGGTTTGCCACTCGCGGCGCGCGGCCTCAGCTTCGGCGCGGGCCTCTTGTTCTCGCTGCAGTAACTCGGCGTTGAGTCTGTTCGCGTATTCCGCCTGATTGCGCGCCAGTCGCTCAGAAGCAAGCAATTGGGACCTTTCGTTTTCGGCCTGCTTGCGGTCGGTTATGTCGCGGGTTACGGATAGGGCCGCTACGATCTCCCCTTTTGCGTTGCGTAGCGGGCAGGCATTGGTCTCAACCCACAGAGGAGTTCCTTTCAG
>JBGPFL010000237.1:0-7008 GCA_041483295.1 Blastocatellia bacterium
CCGTACCTTCACCATACCGCAATCGGGAATGGTGGTCGGTCGCCGGCTAGTGAGGACTTAGACCACCGACTAGGTAAGTTACCAGAACGAGAACAGGGCTTCAAAGTCCCGGTAGTGTCCAAAAAGTTTTTAGGACACGACCAAAGCCCCGGCTGGCGGCGGGTGTGCGTCAAGACGGCCACGAATCACACTAACGCCACAAATTCACTCGAACTATTTGTGATCCATTCGTGGAAGTCGTGTGATTCGTGGCCGCGCCTCTTCCCGTGGGAGAGCTTGGTGAAACGGGAGCACTCGAAGTCACTTGCGCGAGCTCAGGGCAGAAACGACTTGCCTTCCTCCCTTGAATGACACCGTGAATAGAATTACTTCACCCTTTGCGCTGTTCGCCGCAACTGTGGTGCTTTCGGCGTTGCGCGAATCTATTCGCCACTGAGTGAAAGGCCCATCGCCCGATCCCTTATAGTAAGAGCCGAAGTTGGTGATGATTTCTTTGCGGAAGGTCGACGGGTCCTTCTGCGTCGAGGCCGCAATCTGCCTCAGCATCGCCCCGAAATCCTTGCCCTCAAGTTTCAGATTATCCCAATCGATCATCTCTTCGACGGCGAGGTTGCCCCGCGACAACAGGTCAAATGCCTTCCGGGCGAACTCAAGAGCGTCGTTTGTCGAAACGGGCTCCCGCGAACGGCCAACGCCGGTTGAGTTCTCTTCAGCCATCCTCGGGGACCGATCGGCCGACTGTTCAAGCCTGAGCTTCGGGGTTGCGCGCTGCTTGATGACCCAGGCGCCATTGGGACAGTCGCTGGACTGCGCTTCACCGACAGTGGTGTAGCCCTCGGGAATGGCGTCGCCTTTGCAGATGGTCTTTGTAGTGGCCGCTGTTTGTGCGCTGGAAAGGACCGACAGGGTAAGGGTCAGCGCGACGATCGCGATGATCTTCTTCATGATGGGATTTCCTCCATACGCAGCTCCCGGAGGCAAGTGCGGATTGGCGGCGTGACAAATTGATTATTACCAGTGGGGCAGAACGTTTCGTTTTTCTCAACTGATTGTACTACGATAGTCAACAGTCTTTGCTGATGAGGCCGATAGCGAGATTCGCAGGTTATCCTCGCAGTTGTTTTCAGGGGTGCTTTCCGCTAGAATGCGAGTGTTGAGACCGAGCGGTCGCTTTCAGGTCGTGAGCTGCTGGTCTCGCGCTCGCTCCTAAGTTTGACCGAGGAGAACTAGCTGAAATGAGATCAAAGAGACGGTACTGGTTGTTGGTAGTAGCGCTGGTCATGCCTCTCACGTTTGCCGGCGCCCACTCCGGTCAGCGAGCCCAGGCGCAAGGTGATGAGAACAGTCCTGCCAGGAAGAAAATAGCTGAAGACTTTACGAAAGCAATTCTAGTCGCCCAGGAAAACTATGCTGGTAAGGTGGAATGGGATCGGCTGACGAAGGCTTCGATCCTCGGAATGCTGCACACGCTAGATCCGCATTCGGGCTATTTCGACCGCAAGGAGTGGGAAGACTTTCAGAACGATCAGCGCAGCCGTTACTTTGGGATAGGTTCAGTGATCGCGCAGCGCAATGGCAAAGTTTACATAACCTCTCCCTTTAACGGCACACCGGCTCACCGTGCGGGCATCCGTTTTGGCGACCAGATAATTGAAGTCGATGGGCAGTCCACCGAAGGTTGGAGCTCATCTCAGGTCTCCGGCAAGCTGTTAGGCTCCGTTGGCACGCCCGTAACGGTCAAACTATCGCGACTCGGTGTCGCTCAGCCTCTGGAGTTCAAGCTGATCCGGGCAGAAGTCTCTCTGCCGTCGATACCAGACTACTTCATGCTCGGCAATGGCATCGGGTACGTAAGCATGTCGCGCGGATTCAACACCACTACTGACCGGGAGCTTCGCGACGCGTTGCGGGACCTCCGAGAGCACGGCATGACTTCGTTGCTCCTGGACCTGCGAGGGAACCGCGGCGGGCTTGTCGAACAGGCGTATCGGGTGTCTAACAATTTTCTCTACAGGGGCCAGAAGGTGCTCTCAATGCGCGGCCGTCCTGACGTCTTTCCGAATCGCGACTTCACGGCCACCAACCCCACCCCCGAAGACTATCCAATGGTCGTTCTAATAAACCGCTCATCGGCTTCAGCGGCCGAGATTGTAGCCGGTGCGCTTCAGGATCACGATCGTGCGAGACTGGTTGGAGAGAACAGCTTTGGGAAGGGACTGGTTCAAACCGTTTTCACGCTATCGGACGGGTCGGGCCTGACGCTCACAACCGGTCATTACTACACGCCGAGCGGACGACTCATTCAGCGCGACTACAGCGGCAGGTCCTTCTACGATTACTACCTGCAGCGCGGTGATAAGGATGCGGTGGACCGCAGCGATGAGAAGCATACGGACGCGGGGCGCACGGTGTATGGCGGCGGGGGCATCCAGCCCGATGTTGCAGTGAAGATCGCCGCGCGAGAAGGGGAATTGGGGCGTTTCTGGGTCGAGCCCGTATTCCAATTCGTTCGAGTGCTTGTATCGGGGCAGGTGCCCGGTGTGGGCGACTTCAAGATTGATCACAACGCGGATCACAACCATCGCCTGGACGCAGAAGAGTATGTAGTCACCGATAAGGTGCTGGCGGCGTTCAAGGTCTTCCTCCGAGAGCACAAGGACCTCAAGGTGGACGAGGCGCGAGTCGACAAGGAAGCGGATTTTTTGAAGACACAGATCCGCAGTGAAGTGGTTACGGCTGCCTACGGGCAGGAGGTATCGATACAGGTACTGCTCGAGCGTGACGTTCAGATGCAGCGCGCGATTGCAGAACTGCCCAAGGCAAAAGCAATGGCTGAAGATATTCGTCGCGAACGGGCTGCGGCGGCGCGCGGCGGTGAGATTCGGAGGAATTGAGGGTTTCGCGCGCCATTGAATTCTGTGAGAAGCGGCCCGGGCATTCAGCTCGGGCCGCTCGCTTTTTGGTGCGCCAGCATGGCGCGTTTCGCGGGACTCCTCTTCGAATTTGGCGCAAAGGCTTGACGGACACGCGAGCGCGTCACAGCCGTCTGACTGGTCGGATCCATTGTGCTATACTGCCCCCGGCCCGGAGCAGTACGCATGCGGAGGTCAGGTTGAAGAAGAGATCGTTCAGACAGTCCGAGATGATTCGCGTCTGGACACTGGTGATTGTCCGGGTGATTCTGATCCTAGCGGCCGTTGTTCTTGCCCTATGGTTTCTCTACGAGATTCGCGCGCTGTTATTCCTGCTGATTCTCGCTGTCTTCGTTTGCTATTTGATTGCGCCGCTGGTCCGATTCGTCGAGCAGCCTGTCTATCTGGGCAAGCGTGAGCTGAAGGTGCCGCGAGGCGCCGCAATTGGCATGGTCTATTTGCTGATCGGCGGCCTGCTATACCTTGGCCTCAGTCTCCTCTGGCCGCCCGTGTGGGATCAGATCACCGAGCTGGCAAAGAACCTGCCGGACTATATCAAATCGGCCACTACGTCGGTTAACAACAGATTGAACGACGCAAACAGTTGGATGCGTCATCTGAAGCTGCCCCAGGGATGGCGTGACTCGGTGGAGTCGGGGAGGATCGCCAACTCGGTGCTGCCGTGGTTGGAGATCGTACTGGGCGCCATACTAGGATATCTAACATATCTGCCGTGGCTGATCCTTGTACCCGTCCTTGCGTTCTTTATGCTCAAGGATGCCGCTCTGTTTGAACAGGAGCTCGTCTCGTTCATGCCCACGGAGCGCCTCAGAAAACGGGTGCATTGGCTATTGCTCGATGTGAGCCGCACTCTGGCAGCCTATATCAGGGCGCAGATCACCGCGTGCCTGGTGGTCTGGATGCTGGTAACAGCGGGCCTGGCGGTGATTCCCAGGTTTCGCTATGAGCTGGCGCTCGGAGCGATTGCTGGAGTGTTGGAATTCGTGCCATTAGCCGGACCGCTGATTTCCGCTATTGTGATCTGCAGTCTCGCGTTGACCATATCATGGCAGACAGCCGTCATAGCGGCATTGTTTCTCGCCGTGCTTAGGGTGCTTCAGGACTATGTCATCTATCCTAAGATTGTCGGACACGGGATCAAGATTCATCCGCTGGTGGTCGTGATAGCGATTCTATGCGGAGCCGAGATTGGCGGACTCGTCGGCATCTTTCTAGCCGTTCCGGTTGTTGGATTGATGATGGTAGGGTATAACCATTACCTTGCCTACCAGGGGATTCGGCGGCTTGAGGTCGCGCCGGAAAGTGTGGAGGAACCGGTACCAGAGGCAGAGTCCTCCGATTCAGGTTCCGAAGCTCCAACTCTCCAAGAATCGAAGTAAGACGCCCTTCAGGCAGACGTGTTTTGTCTGGGTCCCGGTTAAGGGCCACTAAGCTTTGAGAATCGGATCTGATCGGTCAGGCCGCCATCATGATTTCGACAGGTGAACATGAAACACATTGCTATAGGTGCATCCAAGGGGGGAACCGGAAAGACCACGACCACCTGGAACCTCGGGTTCGGACTGGCGCTTGCCGGGGCAAAAGTGCTGCTTGTTGATTGCGACCCTCAGGACAACTTGAGGTTTCTGGCCGGACTCGATCGCTCGTCTGGCACGGTCGCTTCGGTCCTCGAGGGCGGAACGCCTGGACCGGCGGAATTGCGCGAGGGAGTCTGGCTTCTGCCGAGCGGCGGCCTTCGCCTCGCACGAATCGCGGCCGGAGCGGACGGACTCAGAGCGATCACGGCGCCGCTCAAGCGGGCGACCGCGGATGACCAGTTTGACTTCGTCTTGTTCGATCTCCCGCCCGAGCTTGGACGCATGACAACGGCCGCTCTCTCGCTCTCGGACTATCTGCTGATTCCCTGTATGTCGACGTGGCTCGGGTTGCGCTCGATCGAACAGATGATAGAGTTTATCGACAGGCACGCTCGGGAGGCCCGTATCGACAGCGAACGCACCGGCGTCGTGATGACCTTCTACACTACGCGCAAGGCAGGACCGGAGGCGGTCAGACAAGAGGCGAAGAAGCTCTTCCGCAGCCGCGTGCTCCGTACCCTCATCCGCGAGCGCGCAGAGCTTGACTATTCACAGCAAGCACACAAGTCGGTGTTCGAGTATTCCCCGTCGAGCGATGGCGCCGAAGACTATTCATCGCTTGCCAAAGAAGTCATCAAGCGGGTTGACGCCCTTGCTTGATTGGCTTTTCCTGAAGCGGAGGTTTAATGTCGAGCGAAGGAAAGCCCGAGGAGTTGATCGAGCAGGGTCTGGCTGCGCTTGGAGTCGCCGAGTTTGACGATGCGATTGAAATGTTCGGCTCCGCCGCCGTCGAAGCGCCACACAACCCTCGCGCCTGGTTTTATCTCGGCCTTTGCTATCTTGAAACGAGACAGGCGGCGCTGGCCGTTGAAGCGCTGAACCGGGCCATATCCGCTGACTCGAACTACGCTGATGCTCACTACCTGCTCGGCAGCGCAGTCGGGGCGGTGGGTAGGTTAGACGAAGCGTCCTCGTCGTATCGCCGCGCCCTCGAAATTGACCCTCACCATCACAAAGCCGAAGAGTTTCTTATCCGCACCGAAGCCCTGCTCGCAAGCCGTGAGCATTACCGCAAGGCCGTACGGCTGATCTACTCGGACAACCGTGAACCGGACTGGCTGAACCGCAGCGTGCGAGAGCTACTGCACTCAGTTGCGATCTTCAACGAGTCGCCTGCCAGGGATGAGTTCTCTCGGCTGGCACAAGAAGTGTTGAAAACAAGCAGTCGAATTGCTGTTCATGGCCTTCCGGACGAGGGGGGACACTTCTGGGCCACCGCGGTGAGGAGTGCCCAACAGGCATTCGACCGCCGGAACTGGCCGGAGGCCGCCACACACTACCACGAAGCTCTAGACCTCTCGTCAGAGCATCCCTTCATTCATCACGCGCTCGGGCTGATCTACTTCGCGCTGGGCGATGTGGACGGCGGCATTCGGGCATGGCAACGCGCGTTTGATCAGGACCCCGAATATGACTTTTCAACTGCCGGGCAGCTGATCGACTAGTGGACTGTAACAGCAGATTCGATTGCGCTTTCTCATTAACACCCTACTTCAGTTGGGTGTTGGGGCTCCGGGCTGGATCGCAACCGTTTCAACGGTTTGTTGCCCTCCTGGATGCAGCAAAACTGTTGAAACAGTTCGGAAGCCCCCGCTCCCCAAAGTCACCCCTCTGAAGAGGGGTGTTAATGAGAGGACGCCGCATCAAAGCAAAATTGAAGGAACCTCTGACGACTTCCGATACACTACAGATTTCAATGTTACAGGCAATTAAGTCCCCAGAACCGGCGACGTGATTGAATAACCATGCACGCAGACGATATCTTCAGCGCATATGAACAACATGTCTCGGCGGTGGACGCGGAGTTTCGCCGAGTGTATCAGAAATTCGCCGAGCGTATGCAGTGCCGGCGGGGCTGCTCGATGTGTTGCAGCCAGATGTTCTCGATCTCTCGCATTGAAGCTGCGTACATCTCACGCGCGATAAAGACGATGCCCGAGGCTGAAAGGGACCGCTTACGAACATCCGCGCGCCAATACGTGGCCGACGCCAGGAAGCTGATCGGCAACGACGAAGATGCCGATGAAGACGAAGGCATCACTCCCAGGCCCGGGCTGCGATTGGCGTGTCCCGCGCTCGCCGGCGATGCGTGCTCGATCTACGAGGCGCGCCCCATTATCTGTCGCAAATGGGGCATCCCGATCTTCAATCCCGCCAAACCCGCGGAGCTTCAGGCATGCGAGTTGAACTTCAGGCCTGGCGAAGAGGTGGAAGTTGAAGGGCTGATCGAGCCCCAGGTCGCGTTGCTTGAAGAGTGGGTCGAACTGAAGGGTCTCGCGAAGCGCTCGCTTGGACCACAGACCAGGTCGACAGTGGCCGAAGCGATACTCGGCGACTTCGAGGAGGCGCCGGCGAGTCTGGGAGAGGGTGAAAACTCGAATGCGAACTCACACTCTCGAGATTGATGTTAAGCGAGGTGCGAATGGAATTGAAGTTTA
>JBGPFL010000238.1:0-7000 GCA_041483295.1 Blastocatellia bacterium
ATGATCCGATCGTGATAAGGAACCTCAAGTATTTTGGCGCGGCTCGTAACGAAGGGTTTATCCTAATGCCCAATGAGGTGGAAGCCTATCGCGTTGGGGACAAGCCATTCGAGTACAAGGGCACGAATGGCTTTATGATCACCATCGATATCACGTCGAAGGATGTGAAGTGATCGTCAACTAAAGTAAGGCTCGCGAACGACCTGATGTGGCGGCATCAGACGCAGGGGGAGTTCTATTGTTCAACGCGGCGCTCAGCTGCAACAGCCTGGGCGCCGCAATACTTGACCCCATCGGCACGGCAGCCGCATTCAGAGCACCGGCAACCGCAGTAATCGATCGCAGACGAACAAGCCACTCCTTCGGTTTTTTCTGCATCTTCCTAGATTTCATCGAGCTCGTGTATGGTTATGATGTTGTCCTCGACTGGCCTTCCTTCGATCAAGTGCTCCTGGATAATTCGCTCGATGACATCGATAGTGCAGGAGTGATACCAGGTCCCCTCGGGATAAACGACTGCTATCGGGCCTTGCGAGCAGATCTGAAGGCAATTCGCTTTCGTTCGATATACTCCGCCCTCTCCGGTCAAGTTCAGATCCTTGAGTCGATGCTTCAGGTACTCCCAGGACTGGAGGCTGAGTTCTCTGTCCGAACACCTGGGCCTGGTCTGGTCGCAACACAAGAAGATGTGGCGCTTGATCTTCTCTACCCCCATCGTTTCAACGATCTTATTCAACTCTTCGCTCATACTTGATGACATCGTTGGTCGACGGCCCGGCCACTTATCAGGACAATCGCCTGGGAGGCAGAAGCACACTGGCTCGCGTATACAAATGCTAAAGCTCACCGGGCACGTGCGGTTAGTCGAGGCAACCACTAGTCGGTCGGCGGTCTATTTCTTGAAGTCATATTGCTCATAACGCTGGTCCTCCGCAAGCTCATGCTTCTTCAACAACTCCCAGGCGCTGCCATTGATCTTGGGCGCGAGATCATAATACCAGTGATCGTGATTGGGCATTTCCGTCAGCTCTGCAGAGAATCCTCTCTTGTTTAGCTCGTCGCGAGTTGGGCGAACAACGCTCAATGGGAAGAACTGATCCTTTGTCCCAACAAATATGAAAATGGGTATCTTTCGCTTGGCTACGTCAATAACGGAATAGTTTTCGGGGTGCAGCGCGCCGGCATGAACTGCAGTGGCGGCGAAGTACTGAGATTCATACAGGGACATATACAAAGCGAAGACTGCTCCGCCTGAGTGGCCAAACAGATATACTCTGCGAGAGTTGACCGGATATTTTGATTTGATGGCCTCAACTAAATCATGCAGAAAATCAGGGCCATCTTCGGGGCTTGCCCATTTCGATGAATCTATCGAGTCAGGGCCTACGATGATCAACCCTTCCTGCTTCGCGATGTCTTTCCACTTTTCGACGAGGGATAAGCCGTTACGCCCCGAACCGTGTAGCAACACGATGAGTGGCACGTGAACTGAGGGCTTAAGGTCGTCAGGTACAAAGAGGTAATACGTGCGCTTCCTGGTCTGTGAGACTATGGAGTCTTTCACAATCTTGTCTGATGACGAATGGATCTCTCCAGGAAGCAACACAAGCATAAGGAGGAGCGGGAGGAACAGCATACTCTGCTTCATACAATCTCCTCTTTGATGTTCCGCGTCATGCCGCCGCTTACCGAAGCGGTATGACGCCGCAGGTGACTAAGCTCGGCCGACACTCCTCGCGCAACAGCTTGTGCGTATTCGTCGGCGATTCGACGCTCGCTATTCCCGGCTGTCGACCTCTGAACCGCAATGACGGCCCATTTGCCTCAGCTAGCCTTCACGTCATAGCAGGTCAACACTCCCTGGTTCCTGATATATAACTTTCCGCCACAGACGACCGGATGCGCCCAACTCGGCCAGCCCTGATCTGCGATCTTGAATCGCCCCTTCTCCTTGTAACCGTTCGGGGTAGCTTCAGCCAGTCCTACAACGTTGTCCTCACCCAACAGGTATAGGTTGCCATCAGCGTAAGTGAGACTTCCCTTCCCCACGCTTCGATCACGCCAGACCAGCTTTCCAGTGGCAAAGTCGATACAGACAAGAATCGAACTCGAGTAGCCGTAGAGATATCCGTTCAACAACACCACGCCGCCGTGATGGTTCTGCATCTCCCGGTTGAAGTAGATCTCTTCGGCCTTTACTTCTCCGCCCTCGGCCTTCAACCCGAGCAGCACACAGCCCGTTCCATAGTTCGAAGTGTAGAAGACCTTGTTGTCATGGAAGATCGGTGTCGCTGCGTTTGCTGTTCCATTGGAAACGCGTTCGTACCTCCACATCAGCTTGCCATCCGAAGCGCGCACTCCTACGCCCGCCTTCGATGTAAGACCCATAATGGTGCGCACTCCCTGCACGTCCGCAACTTGACAGGATGAATATGCTGCCTGATCGCTCAACTCTTTAGTCGTCCAGACAGTCGTCCCGGTCATCTTGTCGAGGGCAACGATTGAAGCCTCTTTTCCTCCCGGCGTCACGATCAGGTTCTTGCCGTCGACCAGAGGGGACTCGCTGATCAGCCAGCCCGGGTTGCGGCCATGAAAGTCTCTTAGGATGTTGCGACGCCACACAGGCGAGCCGTCCTTTACTCTCAGGCAGGCCAACTCGCCGGCCTCAGTGAGAACATATGCCTGGTCCACATCGATCGTGGGAGTTCCACGCGGTCCCTTACCTCGATCCTGGTCCAGGACCGACCCCAGCGCCGTGGTCCAAACGGTCTTTCCATCGGCGCGGTTCAGACAGAACACAACGCTGTCACTCCCCCTGGCGCCCTGCACTAATATGCGATCGCCCTTTATCGCCAGTGAGCCGTATCCCGCGCCGAGACCTTGGATAGTCCACGCCACCCGAGGGCCGGAGGCAGGCCACTCCTTGAGTAGACCCGTCTCCTTTGATAGGCCGGTGCGCTCGGGCCCTCGCCACTGGGGCCAGTCAGGTTGGTCGATTGCTGATCCGCCGGAGGTCACACCTAGCAATACCAGCGTGAGAGTGAGGGTCATCGAGAACGCGAATATCGTGCGTTTCATCTTATTCTCCTTAAGAGTTCTCTTCGCGAATGAATGCCCCGACTCACTGCGGCACGTAGACCGGGGAGCTTGCCGAGGCAAGCTTGCCTTTCAGATCTTCGCCTCGAATACCGCTGAGATCGGCATGAAACGAAAGGCGGCCCGAGCGGCCATAGGTCGAGGGAGTTGCCGTGGCAAAGAAAGACTTCTTGTCAGCAGCCAGAGAGAAGCTGAACTTATAAACGCCGGCCTGGTCCTCGATGTCCTTAGGCACGCCGCCCATCTTCACCAGTTCCTGAAGCGAAGCACAGCGGCCTTCGAACTTCTGCGAATAGATGATCTCTGCGCCGATGACACGCTGAAGCATTTCGACGGCTTCCGTCTCATTGACCAGAATTCGAGTATTGAAGAAGAAGGAACGTCCTTGCGCCCGCACCAGCGTGAGCGCCTCTTGATCGCCAACGAGCCACTCGCCTCCGACCCGAATCAGCGCGACCTCCTGAGGGCTGTCCATGCCCTCGAACTTCAAGTTCACTACGGCGGTGTCGCCGCTTATCTGCTCGTCGCGCGGCTCGATCTTGTCCGGAATGGCGGCGAACGTCTTCGCGAAATCGGGTTCGAGATCCTTCAACTCGCCGGGCGAGAGTCCCTGAACTGCTGCGCGGTACACAGAGTGATGAAAGCCTTCCACGTAGTGCTTCTGTTTCAGGGCCCGATAGAAGTTGATGACGGTTTGGGTTGGCGAGGTCCCGGGCTGCTGGGCCGCCGCCTGGGCGGCTACCACTGCGACGATGACAAGTGTTCTAAATCTGTTCATTGTTAGCTATTCAAGCCGCCTTGCCAGAAGTCAGAGATCAGCTCTGATCTCTGACTTCTGATCTCTGACCTCTGACTACTGCCTTTGCCCGAACGGCCGCTGCTTTCCCGCTTCCGCTTCCTTTAGAGCACCATTGGCAACAGGCCCGAGTGCTATCGCCTTCTCATACTCGGCTATCGCGTCCACACGGAAATCCTGGAAGTCGAAGATGCGGCCGACGAATACGTGACTCCATTGAACCAGCCATTGCTCTGAACCCGGCGAAGCGCTCTCGATCGCCCTGCGGAAGAGCTTGATGGCCTCTTCAAGCCGCTCGTGTTGAGCCTGAATCTTGTCGTTCTCCTCAGCCTTTGGGTCCGCTTCTGCGCTGCTCGGCGTCTGGCTCACGATCTGCGCCATTCCATAAAGGGCTCTCGCGTTCTTCGGCTCGACCGCCAGTATCTCGGCAAGGACTCCGCGCGCTTCGAGGAACTTGCGCTCCCGGATCAGATCGTCGGACAGAAGGATCTTCGAGCTCAGCGCGGCCGTCATAGCGGAGGCGGCGGGATCTCGCGTTTCGCCTCTGGCCGCCGCGGCCTTGCGAGCAGCGGATACTCGCGCGACCACCGGTTCGAACTCCGCCGCACGCATCTCCTCACGATCGAACCTGGTTGTCGCAAGCATCTGGTCGAAGATGTCTTCGATGTTTATTCCGACCTGCTCCAACCCCACGAGCGCGTTGTAGAAGTGGAATGCCAGCACCGCGCCTCGAAGATACGCCTGCGCCAGATCGAAGACGGCGTCGTCCTCGGTGTAAGGGGTTCCCCGCTCCTTCGCTTCGATCCTGCGCATTCGAGCTTCGGCAGCCTGGGCGAGTGATTCTCGCATCACCAGGTAGACGCTCGATCCGACCATCTTCGCGGCGGTCGGCACCGACGCTACCAACTTCACGATGGGCTCCTTGTATTCAAGAGAGGTCTTGAGGTGTCGCTCGAGAATGGGGTCGATCACAAATCTGATCAGGGCTCGGCGCACAGCCTCATTGTTGAAGGTTCGCGCGGGACCTATGATAACGATGTAATCGTCGCCGACCCGCCGCGATACCAGTTCCTCCTTTTGATTCAGGATGTCGTCCCGAACAAAGCTGGTGTTCATAGCACTGAGCGGATCCGGGACGACGAAGACGTGACGAGTGCGCGTTCGGGTAACGATCTTCTGCCTTTGAGTATTCGCTCTGGATGTGGGGTCCGAGCTCACGACGAGGGGACGCATATTGATTAAGGTCTCCGGCTTCGAGTGGAAATAATCGAGCGTATTGTAGATCAACTCACCAATCGGACGGCGATACCCCGTCGCATATGTGTTGGCGACAGCGACGTACTTCGGGATGAGGTCCTTTATTCCGCTCGTGAGATAGAACTGTTGAATAAGCTTCGAGAACTCACCGTCGGCGAGTGGCCGAAGGTCTTCAGGGATCGCGGTCTCATCCCGCTGATAGATTGAGAACGACGGCGGCTGGGTCATCATCAAGCTGACGGCCGCATAGCGAGCGGCGTCAGTCGCATCATCTACCCCGGTCCGCTTGTGAGCCTTGATGTAGCCGGCTATGGCAATCTTGAGCTGCGGATTGACATTGGCCAGGTCGCGCCGAAGTGCAGCCCGAGCAGGCGAAAGAGACTGGCCGCCAAATTCATAGTCGTAGCCTGCAATGTTGAGCGCGGCCATCACTATGATCGTGCGAACGTCAGGCTCGATGCGGACGTTGAGGTCGGTGGGCGAAATGAAGCCCGTCGAGTCGTCCCTCGCGGGGGCGGCCTTAGGGACCTGTTTCGCTTCCGGCTTCGACTGTTGGCCTGGTGATTCGGTTTTCGGTTGTTGGCCCAGCGCTACAGGCGCGACTGGCGCGAGTGTAGCTATGAGTAGGAGCGCGATGATTGATCTCGACATATGGATTAAGGATAGCCGCGCAGCAAAAATCAGGTCAACCTCGTGAGGGAGAACGAGCCGGCGCGGCGTTTCCCGCCCTGATTCTTGTCGAGGTTAGCTCAATCAAAGTTGATTCTGCCCGGTGTCAGAGGCTCAGAGCTTTTCTGCAACGGACTTCGCCTGCATGAACAGCAAGAGATAGTCCTGCCCTCCGCCTTTTGAATCGGTGCCCGACATGTTGAACCCACCGAATGGGTGGGCGCCGACCATCGCCCCTGTGCACTTGCGATTCAAATACAGGTTTCCAACGTGAAACTCGCGCCGGGCCTTCTCAAGTCTCAGTCGCTCGCGCGAATAGACGGCGCCCGTCAGGCCGTACTGGGTGTTATTGGCGACGTCAATTGCGTCGTCAAAATTCTTCGCCCTGAAGGCGGCCAGCACCGGGCCGAAGATCTCTTCGCGAGATATTCGAGCGGCCGGATCTACTTCGCCTATGACCGTCGGCTTGATGAACCAGCCGGACTGCGACTCGGCAAGCGGCCCGCCGCCGGTCACCAGCTTGCCTTCCCCTTTTCCTATCTGAATATAGTTCGCGATCGACTCGTAGGCGCTCTTACTCGAAACCGGCCCTGTCCAGTTCTCCTGCTCGCGAGTCGGGCCCACTCGCAGCCTGGACGCGCGTTCAGCGACTCTGCCAACGAGTTCATCGTAGACCTGATCGACTACTACAACCCTCGAGCAGGCCGAGCACTTCTGACCCGAGAACCCGAAGGCCGACGCAGTGACCCCTTCTGCAGCCGCTTCCAGGTCAGCCGTCTCATCGACCACGATAGTATCCTTGCCGCCCATCTCTGCGACCACTCGCTTGATCCACAACTGCCCCTCCGGAGTCCTGGCAGCCAGTTCATTGATGTGAAGACCAACATCCTTTGAACCTGTGAACGCAATGAAACGCGTGCGCGGATTGCCAACCAGGTAATCGCCGATCTGGCCGCCGCTGCCGGGCAGATAATTCACGACCCCGGGAGGTAAGGACGCTTCCTCGAGCAGTTCGACGAACTTTGCCGCCACGACCGGGCTGTCGCTTGAAGGCTTGAGCTCTACGGTGTTGCCCGAAACGACCGAAGCCATTGTCATGCCGGCCGTGATAGCCAACGGAAAATTCCACGGCGGGATCACTACCCCTACGCCGAGCGGCAGGTAGTAGAGCTCGTTCTGTTC
>JBGPFL010000239.1:0-6999 GCA_041483295.1 Blastocatellia bacterium
CTGTAATCGCGCCTCGAAGGGTTTGAAAGAAGTGAATGGGAAGTGAGGTCTGCGACTTCTGCTAATGCACGACGATCAAGTAAACTCCAATCCGTTGGACACCAGACTCGGACGGGGTGCCCGTATAAAGTTACCATCATGCTGAACAACCTTGAGCCGATCACGAAGATGGGGCTGATAGTTCTGGCGGTGCTGGTCATCGCCTCGACCGTGGTCGCGACCCTGAGCCGGACCAAACCTCAGAAGGACTATTCGGAACTCGCATCTCGGGTATGGGCCTGGTGGATCATGGCGGCGATCTTCTTTGCCATCATCGTCGCACCTGCCCGAATCTCCCTTGTCTTCTTCGTCTTCTTGAGTTTCTGGGCGATGAAGGAGTACGTGAACCTGCTCAAGACTCGCGCGGCCGATCACGGAAGTCTGATCCTCACCTTTCTCGCCATTCCGATTCAGTATTTCTGGATCGCGCTACCGCGGCCATGGTACGGGATGTTCATCATATTCATTCCGGTCTACATGTTCCTGTTCCTGCCGGTGCGGCTGGTGCTGTCGAAGGAGACCACTGGCTTTGTAGCTTCCGCCTCGCAGATTCAGTGGGGCCTGATGGCCTTTGTGTTCGGGTTGAGCCATCTCGCCTTCTTGTTGACCATGCCTGCACCCGCGGGATCCCGCGCGTCGGGCCGGACGCTCGTGCTGTTCGTCGTCTTCGTGGCCGAGATGAGCGATGTGCTTCAATACGTCTGGGGCAAGACGCTGGGCCGCCACAAGATCATTCCGACCGTAAGCCCAAACAAGACCTGGGAAGGTTTCATCGGAGGCATTGCCAGCGCCACCCTGTTGAGTCTGCTGATCAGGTTTTTGACGCCGTTCTCTATTGGGGAGACGATTCTCGTCTCATTGTTGATAACGGTCGCAGGGTTTTTCGGCGGAGCGGTAATGAGCGCAGTCAAGCGAGATTTCGGCGTTAAGGATTTCGGGAGCGTCATCCCCGGACACGGCGGCATGCTCGACCGGGTGGACTCGCTCTGCTACGCCGCCCCGATCTTCTTCCATTACGTGCGGTTTTTTCACTACTGAACTGAGTGCCGATTTGACGAGCAACTCTTCGCCTCTGCAGGCGTCACGCGTAGTTCTCCGCGCGGCCTCTGTATTCTTTGCCGTTTGGCGGTGAAGCACGCATTCGGATCCAAACACATGGAGAGCGATCAGATTCCAGAGGACGGCATAACGATGAAGATGCCGCCAATGAATGAAGGCGGGCAAGCTTCGAAGCGGCCTCTTACAGTTGGCAACCTCGTACAGATGCTCTTCTTCGCCCTGGTGATCAGGCCGTTCCTCGCGCCCTTCATAGGACTTCGTGTCCGCGGAAGAGGGCATCTCCCCAAGTCCGGCCCATTCATCTTGATTGCAAATCATTCGAGCCATCTCGATACCGTGTCGCTGCTGAGCCTGTTTCCTCTGAATCGACTTCGGCGCATTCGCCCAGTCGCGGCCGCCGACTATTTCGACCGCAATAGAATCATCTCGGTTCTCACTAAGACTCTATTCAACATCTTACCCATCGCACGAAAGCACATAACCGCCGAGAACAACCCGATTCGGCAGATGCGCGAGGCGCTGGAAGCCGGCGACTCGCTCATTATCTTTCCTGAAGGAACGCGCGGTTCGGGCGAGGAGCTGGGTGAGTTTCGGTCCGGCGTCGCGCACCTTCTAGAGAAGATGCCCGAGGTTTGCGTCGTGCCCGCCTATCTGATCAACATGGGCCGCAGTCTACCTAAGGGAGAGTTCATACCAGTGCCGTTCTTCTGCGAAATTCGCCTGGGAATGCCTCTCAAGATACGGGGGAACCGGCGCGAGATAACCGCCCTGCTTGAAGCGGCGGTACGCGAGTTGAAAGACGCCGCCTTGTAGTTCACGAGGCGGCCGAGTCGGTCAGGGTCGCGTTCGGGTAATCGGGATCTGACGCTCGACTCTTCGCGAAGGTCGGCACGCGGCGCAGGCAGCGCGAATAGTTGTTTGTGGCTCTAGAACAGCGCCCCAATTTTGGAAAAAGACGGCGTCCTGTGATATGGTGTGCCTTCGCCAGATTCGCGTGCGACATGCGCGCTCACCGCGGCGCCCTCAATCTCCTCCGTGGGAGTTCCAAAATCGCTGCCGAATTGCGGCGGCATCATCGGCTAAGCTTGAGAGGGGAACAAATGAATAGAGAATTGAACCGAAACCTTCGGGTACCGTCAGGACCACTTGTTGGACTCCGCAGACGTGCGCTCCTGACGCTGGCCGTTTTGCTTATTGGCGTTGCTCTCGTGTCGGTTAGCCGCCCGACCAAATCGGCAGCGTTCGGGTCGGGGTTCATCGTTCAGGCATTCAGTATCACGGGCGGCACTCCCACGCCGACCGACAACGACTACACGCGAATCAACGATGCGGTTCAGGCGGCTTCGGGTGGAACTCTCATCGAACTCCAGGGCACATTCAACTGGACTGAACCGAATGCCGCTGCAAGTTGGGCTAATGGGTCGGACGGCGTGGCTTCAACGTCTGATGACTTCAGCATTACCGTTCCACCGAACCTGAGTAGTCTCACCCTCACCGCGGCCAGCCTGGGCGCAGCCGCCATAGAGGGGCCGGGCGACCTCGCTTCGGTCAACCTCGAGGCGTTTCTGATCTTTGACGGCGGTCCCAATCAGAACTGCACCATTTCGAACCTTCGGATACGGAACTTCGATCTCAGCATCGCGATGTTCAATGGTGCGGGCGGCGTAAGTGCCTTCGATGGCACGGTCATAACCAACAATTATATTCTGGTGCCCGCCGATCTGAATGCCACGGTGGCACCAGCCGATGTGAACCAAAACATCGGCATTCATTTCTCGTTCGGCGTGAACCAGACGATCTCGAACAACACCATAGAAATTGCAGGGAACGGGGTTTCCGATACTCCGAACAGCCTCATTGCTTCGTCGGTCGGCATGCAGTCGAACACTAGTGGAGGAAGCGTCTACGATGGACTGTTTATCGATAACAACACGATCCGGGTGTTGAACGCTCAGTCGGCTGATCCTGAACTTATTCTAGGCATCTGGGAGAACGCTCACGGCCACACCAGCAATATCACAATAAGCAACAACGGCTTCGACAATTTCGCGGGAGGGAACAACCCGGCGCTCAACAAGGAGAGGGCTTTTCGGGTCACTTCGCACTCGTCATCGACCACGTCGGTTGTCTATTCCGGCAACACTGTTGGCGGCGCGAATATCGGTTTTGAGTGGATTGCCGGATCAAACTTCGCGGGCAATCAGGCGGTCCAACTCCTGGGGAATACGTTGACAAACTGTCTTACCGGGGTGTTGGTTCAGTCAAACGGCATCGCCCTACTGACCAACAATGGCCTGACCGGACCTGGCAGCGCCGGCACGGGTGTGAGCATTCTGTCGGGTTCAATTGGAACGATTGGCGGCGCCGCGGGCAGCAACTTTATAGGCGGATTCAATACTGGAATCGATGCTTCCGGAACCGCGACGATAATCAGCAACTCGATCACGGGCAATACCACCGGAGTCGCCGTTGGCAATCCAACGCCGGCAGTGAACATGAGCTTTAACCGCATAGTCCTAAACGGCGCAGGTGTGACCAGTCCAGGGTCCGGACTGGTTAGCGCAGAAAACAACTGGTGGGGCTGCAACGCAGGGCCTGGCGGCACAGGATGCAGCAGCGTGACCGGCAACGTGGACTTCAATCCATGGCTGGTGCTGAGTATCACCGCCGTGCCGTCTTCTATCAGCCCAGGAGGGACATCTACGGTGACTGCGAGCCTTACTATAAACTCGGCCGGAGTGGACACGTCTGGTTCGGGTTTCGTTCCGGATGGTATCCCGGTTGGATTCGGCACCACGCCGCAGGGCTTCATCGCGCCGCCGTTCGACACTACTACGTCGGGCATCGCCTCGGCTGTCTTCACGGCGGGCCCTCTACCGGGCGTTGCTACCGTCTCGGCTACGGTTGACTCTCAAGCCGTCACCACGAACATAACAATTCTTGGCGCAGGGACCCTTTTCTGCATCCAGGATGACAGCACCGGCGACTTCATGACGATCAATACGTCTACGGGAGCCTACACCTTCAAGAAGTGCAGCAGCGGTGTCACGCTGTCGGGCGTAGGGACGGTCACGATCAAAGGTTGTCTTATTCGCCTTCAGCACAACGCCTCCGATCGGAGGGTGCTGTCTTCGAACGATACCTGCCAGAAGAAGGCCACTGCGACCATTCAGACCTTCGGACCGAGCGCGTTGTTCACGATCTCAGATAGGAACACGGCTAATGATACCTGCATGTGTCCGTGATTCCTGGAGTGAGCGTTGGCAAGTCGACGGTAAGGCGTTCGAAAAGGACGGAGCAGTGATGTTCTGCTTCAATCGTGAATAGCAAAGAGCTGCCGGATTGCAACCAGCACTCGCTTCTTCCAGTGCACTAGGCCACCGGTTTTCACGGAACCTGATGTTCATCGTGCCGGCTCGTGCCTCGAACGCGAGTGAGAGTATGTAAACGATGGTCGCAGCCGATGCCTTTGAGTTCCTCCAAGTAGCATCGGAATAATAATCCGGCTTGAATGGGGATGTGGTATTGTTCTGGTCCTTATTCTACGACTTGCGGTCACCTATCAGGAGGATTCGTGCTTATGTCAGATCACTACCATGATGACCATGATCTTCAGCTGCTCAAGCAGATGCGGGACCTGGCCCCGGAAGACTTCACTGCGTGGCTGAATCTAAACAACATCGTCGGAAGAGAGAATGGCGCCATCCCGAAAAAGTACAGAGAGTTGATAGCGTTGGCGGTCGCGTGTACGACTCAATGCCCATACTGCATAGAGGCACACTCGAAGGCAGCAAAAGTGGCGGGCGCTACTCGGGAGGAGGTCGTAGAGGCAGCCTTTGTTGCAGCAGCCCTGCGAGCAGGAGGCGCCGCTACGCATGGTGCGATGGCCCTGAAGTTCTTCAACAAGGATTAGTCAGTGGTCAGTCGTAAGCGAGCTGCGGGATTGCCTCACTGCTTACCGTCTACCGCCTACTGCCTACTGCCATTCGGTTACTGGCTCCTTCTCCAATCTCCTGGGATGGAGACCAAACAGGAGGACGCTAAGGTGAGAGTAAACGTGCTGCGCCTATTCCTGCCAGTCTGTTTGCTGTGTCTGGGCGCGTGGGAATCAACCCCCGCGGAGAAACGTGGAGACGCCGGAGCAGAATCTCAGTCTCAGCGGCGAACCGGGACAAAGATGGCAAAGAAGAATGAGAAGCAGTCGCCTTTTGCGTGTAATGTGTCAGGGCTGGACAGCGCTCAGAGGCAGCGCTGGGAAACGTTGATTGAGCACCTGGCAGGCGCCAAACAAGAGGTGCGAGAGCTGCCTGATGGATACGCTTTCCGCTTCGCGCCAGAGCCCGCTATGGTGAAAGACCTCGCTGAATTCATCGTCTATGAACGCCTCTGCTGTCCATTCTTCGACTTCGAGCTTGCAGTGGAACGAGAAGGAGGGCCGCTGTGGTTGCGGCTGAAGGGGCGTCCTGGCGTGAAGAAGTTCATCCGGAGTGAGTTTGGAATCTGACGGCTGTCTTCTTCGCGATACGCGCCTCCGCGGTGAAATGTCTAAGGGCCAGCCACGAATGACACGAATTCCACGAATGATCACTAATAATTCGTGTAGATTCTGGAATCGTGCGATTCGTGGCCGGCCCTTCCAGGTAATTATTGAACTGGTCCCAGTCGCTAGTACACTCGTTGAACCGGTAGGCGCACTCAAGTAGTTGCTTAGCTCTGACGGAACTGTGATAGAATCAGTCCCGCGTTTGGACCCACCGTTGACTCTCAGTCACCCCGAGGAAACCAATGTACAAGAAGCTCTTGTCGGTAATGCTTTTGACCGTACTCGTCTATGCATTCGTATGCCCGCCCGTCCTGGCGAGCACAGACGCCGAGAAACGAATCAGACTCGCAGAGAAAACGAAGGCCGGAATACTGAAGCTGGGTGTGGGCCGAGACGCTCGCGTTTCAGTCAAGCTCCGGGACAAAACGAAGTTCGCTGGCTACGTGAGCAAAACGGAAGAGGACCTTTTCGTCGTGACCGACCTCAAGACCGGCGAATCTAATCCGGTGACCTATGCAGATGTTGCGCAGGTCAAGGGCAACAACCTCTCAACCGGCGCGAAGGTCGCTATTGGAATCGGAATCGGCGTTGGAGCAACACTGCTGATCCTCTACATCATCTTTGCGCACTTAGACTAACGGAGTCTTGGATTGAACCACCATCGATAGCATCCACGAAGTCAGAAGCGCGAAGCACCATTGGGCGACCTCCCATTTGGCCGTCAGCCGATAGGATTGTCGTTCTCGATAGTGATCGCAGGGGTTATACCCTGGTTAGTTCCTAACAGGATCGTCGCGGGCTTTGAAGGTAGTTTTCCAGAGGTATGTGCTCAGCTGGAAGGAGCGGCGCAAAGATGTGATTGCTGCAGGCTCGCCTTCATGTCTCAAGCAGCCGTTTCAACTGAGCCACGTTCATCCCCAAAGCGGAACGTCGATTGCGATCTATGGCCAGGCCCCTCTGTTCGGCCTGCTCTTCGGTCAAGCCTGCGCGTTCCAACTCGAGCAGGCTGAAACCAGCCGCCGGCCTCATCTCGCGGCCCGCGCTCTCCATCGGAGCGATTGACGCCGGCTTCAGCTCGGCTGCTCGTGCTCGTTTGCGTGTTCGATCGAACCAGCTCATCGTGCTAACTCCGTCAGGGCTTCGCGAACCAGTTTTCGCACCAGTCCCACTTTGTACTCGTTGTAGCGGAGCGGCTCCGCGCCCTCGACGGCAGCGCGAGCCGCTGCCTCGATTGTGTCCGGCTTCAACGAACTGCCTTCGATCACCTGTTCCGCCGCGTGACTGCGCCACGGCACGGGCGCAACTCCACCCAATACGATTCTGCAATCGCGCGCGTTTCCGTTCTGCTCGGTGAAGGC
>JBGPFL010000240.1:0-6993 GCA_041483295.1 Blastocatellia bacterium
GCTCAGCGTGTCCTGGAGCGCGAGGCCGATGATCACCGAGACCACGGTCGACGTTGCCAGAATCTCTATTCCGCCAAGCCCGCTGTTGAGCACCCGGTTGCAGATCAAAACGAGGAATACTGCGTAGAGAATAATCGATACCGGCGCTCGCATGAGAGCGGGAGCCTCGTGGCCTTTGCGCCTGAGAAAAATGATGTCGAAGAGCACGTAGCTGACCGTTCGGACGACCGAAATGGCGAATGCGCCAAGGATCAGTGCGAGAAGATATCTTGAGACAGTGTCGTTGAGTAGTTGCGGACTGAGGATTCGGACCCCGGCATAGACTGCCGCCATCAAGAGGCTGATGGTCAAGGGAAGAGAAATCTTCTTCATGGCTAAAGATGCAATCGTATCGAGTGCCAACGGCGACCGGAGCACTCGAGACAGAGGCCCATCCATGTCGGCCTTCGCAGGTGAGTACTGTATCACGAGAGAAAAGAAATGCGAATTTCGAAATGCGAAATGCGAAATGAAATCCGCATTTCGCACTTCGCATTTCGCATTTCCTCATCTCTTGCCACCGCGGAGCTTCAGTTGGACTTGCCACCATTTCTCCCATTCTGGAATTGATGAGAGACCGACGCCCGGCGCCATGTATTGGAGCGCCATAATGCACCATTGTTGAGTCTGAGCGTCACGCACCCGTTTCCCGAGCTCCAGGATTCTGGGAATGTTCTCGAATCGCGTGGTCCCCGAATAGCGCCCGCACTGAGATATGCAACAGAAACTGCGCTCGCGGGCCGCAGGGCCGTAGCGCTCAGTATCGGCGGCGATTTCGTAGAAGTGCTCCAATGCGTCCTCCGTGCCTATCTCTCCCAGAGCCCAAAGCGCGTTATCGCACACCGGATCCGTTGGGTGCTGTTCAACAAAACGGAGGATCACGTCGGTGATCTGTTCATCGGCCACGCCCTGAAGCGCAAGTTCTCCGAGGAGCCAGAAGCCATACGCTCGGGCTTTCGCCTGCCCGCCCGATAGATACCGCGACTCAACCCGGTCAACTCCCGCGCTCGACACCGGGATTCCCGCACGCTCCAGACGCACGCGCGCAGCAGCGGCCCGTTTGTTGAAATCCTCTTCGATATTCTCACCGGAGAGTTCCTGATCGCTCAGCGCTCGAAACCTCTTAAGATAGCTCTCGGCTACTGCCGAGTCTATCTGATTGGTCCCTGCCTTCGGTTTGTACAACGCCTCGCTCTTCGACTGTGAGAGGCCCGGCGTGCCGCATCCGAATGCCAGGGCCGATAGTAGTAAGATGAAGGTGAGTGTTAGTCGCATGTCTTTCCGACCTCGTTTCAACTTCAGGGGCGTCCCCCGGGGTGTCACACTTAAGGGCGCCCGGGTTTCGAACAGGGAAGGTCTGCTTCCAACGTCACTGGCTTTTCACGCTGCCGTAGATCCTTTCGCGATAGATCCGCTCCTTCTCCAGATCGCCGAGAAGAAAGTGAACATCAGACAGTTTCAACAGAGCGCTCGTATTCTCTTCGTGCTCCTTGACGCTCTGTTCATACCACCCGACGGCGGCCATGTAGTCGCGGGAAAAGAAGGATGCATCTCCGGCTCGCTCGAGCCACAGCCAGTTTGACAGGCCGAGCTTCTTGTAACGCTCCGACATGCGCAGCGCGTACTGTTGAGCCGCGACCAAAGAGTCTTGCCACAGCAGAACAAAGAAGTACTGCTCACAGACAAGCCACGACTCGACGTATTGGCGCCAGTTGTTTGGGTATGCTCTCTTCAGCTTGCTGAGATTGGCCTCATCGATCTGTCCGTTCCACAGACGGCGAATAATCTCGTCTTCGAGTTCTGTGGCTAGCAACTCCGCGGGGTATCGAAGCCATCTCTCCGCATCGGCCAGATTTCCTCGGGCCACTCCGACCATCGCGCAGGCTACCGAGTATCGGACGTCGTTCTGCCACTCCGAATAGATCCGGGCCAATCCTGTGTCCACATCCTCCCAGCGTTTCAAAGCGGCCAACGCCAATATCGCCGAGAGCTTGAAGATCTTTCCTTCCGGAGCCAACCGCACAGCTTCTTCGAAATCCTTAAGCGCGGTATCCGGCTCATGCATCGACAGGCGGGTGTTTCCATACATCCAAAGAGCCACGGCGCGCATCAATCGCGCGTTGTTTGGCGAGGCATGGTTGAGTGCTGTTGGCGCAAGCGCAGTTCCGCTCAACAAGTCGCCAAGTGGATGCATCAACTCCTCCTGCTTTAGCGATGCGATCTCGGGCGCTCCGATGCCGAAATCGTTCAGGTCGATGAGTGGTATTACGTTAGGGTGCTTCAACATCTTCTTGTACGAATCATTCCACGTATCGACGAACAGCTTCCTACGGCCGGGTGCGACCAAAGGCTTTTGCGAGATGGGCTTGTCAGTACTGATGACGATATCGTCGACGTAGTAGACCACATTCGATTTATCTTCGAGGTCGCCTATGAATGAGAACTTATCAACGGATGAGGATGGTTCGCCGGGCGCATTGGGTTGGTCGTGGAGGTTCACTGCAGGAGTATCGTTATGTCCTTCTTCAAGGATGATGAGATCGTACGAGCCCTGGTTGATATCGTAGGCTACGTCGACCGAGTACCACACAAAGGCTTTGATTGGTATGAGCTTGCGTATGACCTTGTTCGTGTGGTGGGTGAGGATCCCTCGTTCCGAGCTGAGCCAGAATGCGATTCCATCCTTTTGCACAGTGAACCATTGAGGCCCGGCAAGCGCAATGTTGAACTTCTCGTCGGGCGTGGCGGTCATCATGGCGAAGTGGGCAAACAGCTTGCCCTTCTTGCGAAGGGGAAAATAGCCCTGAAGTTCCGGAAACGCCTTGTCGCTTTCTACATCCCGGAGCTCCAGCGAGCGATATCCACCATAACGATACGCGGTCGTAAGATTGACGGTCCCTTTGGCGAAATTGAAGACTCTGAATGTGTCCGGACCGGTGGCGTTGTTGTCGTCGTCAAAACTGTAGCTCACGATGATATTCGGCCCGCCGGCTTGCGCGAGCGCCATCGCTCCAAGCAACAGAGTCGCGATAGCAAGTCTGAGAAATTTCAACTGCGGCATCTCAATCCTCATTTCCTGTTGTTTGCCCAATGACTGCGCCTGGCAGTTCCCGCATTCCAGCGAGTAAAAAAGCACCGGACTATGCCACGAAGACACGAAGGCACAGAGCCGCATCAAGTCAAAGGTCACATCGGTTTACACCTTCGTGCCCCTTCGTGTCTTTGTGTCTTAGTGGCAAGACGGCAGGTGTTCCGCGTCCCGCTAGAGAAAATCGAGGGCGCAATGATAGTCAAAGAACGCCTCCTTGTTGTGGGCGTTCTCAGCCGGATAACTCTGCATGAGAATTCCGTAGGCCTCCCTGAGTGCGCTCGAGGAGCTGGCAACTTTCGGGTGGGAACCAAGGCTGGTACCTCGCGCGTACTGGAACTCGCCGCCCCGAGATCGCCAGTCGTCAAAGAAGGCTCTCTGGTCCGAGACCGCCTGCTCGATACGTTTGTGGTAGGTCTTCAAGTGTGGCGGCGGATCCACGCTCCGCAAGAACTCGATGAGTCGATCCATCCTGCGAATCGCCGAGGGATCCCCGGTCCTGCCTCGCGAGAAGCTCTGATACGTGGCGACCCTCAGCAAGACAGCCTGATCGATCGCAGTGAAGACGACCTGCAGATAGTCCTGGTCTGCTTTAGGAATCTTTGAGCCGGTGAACTGCATGGCCGTTCTTCGATGAGGAATCGCGGCGTATGCCTCGTCTACGGAAAGACCAAGGTCAGAGGTCGGCACGGCGTCTATTCGTGGAACGGCTCTTTGAGTGGGCCCCGCCATCCTTGCGCTGGCATCGCCGGACTGACAAGCGGAAAAGGCGCAGGCCAGGACGACTCCTGTGGCCGCGATCGATACTCGACGCCTGAGGATGCTCGGCAGGCGGCATTCGAATCTGAAAATGGGCATAGATGCTCCGGTGTAAGGTAGAGACCAATCTGTAGGGGCGCGATATGATGTGTGAGCCGGAACCTTCGCAGTTCGCATCATCGCACGAAAGCGATTGCAGATAAATACAAATCTTAGCCCGGGGGGGCGTTCCGGCAAATGAAGATGACTCTTCGTTCTCCGCGCATCGTTGCGGTCGCGGGCGCTATTCGGTGAACTCCTCAGCGGCGGAGAGAGACCTGTTCTCATTCCGATGTGCGAGACTCAATAACCCCGACAATGCAGAGCCGAACAGTACTCCTTGCACAGTGCGCGTCGCAGCGTGTAAGGTTGCCGCGACTGGAGGAGTCCGCAAATGAGACTGTGCGTCATCACCGTGCTCTTTCTTTTGGCCATCCCGACGCTGGCACAGAAGCAGAGTGCCGGCGGGAACTGGCCCTCGTTCCGAGGAAACTATGCTGCCGGCGTGGCCGATGGCCAGAATCTGCCCGAGCAGTGGGACGGGGAGAAGGGAACAAACGTCAAATGGAAGACGCGAATCCCGGGGCTCTCACACTCGAGTCCGGTAGTGTGGGGCAATCATATCTTCGTGACCACCGCCATAAGCAGCAAGGGGAATGCCAGCTTCCGGCGAGGGCTTTATGGGGACGGCGACGCTTCCGATGATCGTTCGTCTCATCAGTGGAAGATCTACAGCATAGATAAGAAGAGTGGAAAGATTCTGTGGGAGCAGATCGCGTACGAAGGCGTGCCGCTGGAGAAGCGCCATATCAAAGCGACCTACGCGAACTCGACTCCGGCCACCGATGGCCGATACGTCATCGCGTTCTTCGGGTCGCAGGGGATCTACGCTTACGATTTCAAGGGCCGCCTGATCTGGAAGAACGAATTAGGCCGGATAAATGCAGGCGCCTACGACCTGCCCGAATACGAATGGGGCACGGCCAGCTCGCCCATCATCTATAAGGACCTGGTCATCCTACAGTGCGACCAGCAACAGGGATCGTTCTTGCTCGCGTTGAATATCAAGACGGGCAAGACGGTTTGGAAAACCCCGCGTGAAGAGTTGCCCTCATGGGGCACACCAACCATCTACCCGGGCAAGAACCGCGTTGAGTTGATTACCAATGCGTCGAACTTCATTCGCGGATATGACCCCGACACCGGCAAGGAACTTTGGCGGCTTGGCGGGAGCTCGAAGATTACGGCGCCGACACCAGTCTTCAAGGATGATTTGATCGTCGTTGCAAGCGGCCGCCGTCCTGAAGCGCCGATCTTCGTGATTCGAGCGGGCGCGACGGGTGACATCACTCTCGGCGCCGGCGAGACCTCAAACAAGTACGTTATGTGGGCACGCCAACGAAGCGGCTCTTACATGCCGACGCCGTTGATCTATCAGGGATACGTCTACGTGCTGCAGAACCAGGGCATCATCTCCTGCTATGACCTGACTACGGGCGAGCAAAAATACATGGAGCGGATTCCACATCAGGGCAGTGGCTTCAGCGCTTCGCCGGTGGCGTCAGATGGGAAGATCTACCTGGCGAGCGAGGACGGAGACATATTTGCCGTGAAGGCCGGCGCAACATTCGGGCTGCTCGGCAATAACCACATCGGTCAACCGTTGATGGCGACACCGGCGATTTCAGAGGGTGTGATGTTCGTGCGGGCCCAGAACGACCTGTTCGCCATCGGCCGGTGAATATCCGTGGCTCGCAAGCTTCGAGTTGACGGTATCGGTGTTTGGTCGGAGCAAACTGCTACGGGCTGACGCCCGCAGCTTTCGTGAGTTTGATGGCATCGGGGTTAGGTTGGAAGCAAGCTGCTACGGGCTGACGCCCGCCGCGTTCATCGACACTCCGAACTTGAAGTGGTTCCGTAGCGCCTTACTTTCTCACCGTCGGGTACTCAATGCCGAGCTGTTCCAGGTAAGTCTTATACTTCGTCGGATCGTAGTAATACTTTTTCAGCTCGGGCGCGAACTTCTCCATCTTTTCTTTGTTGAGATCGAGAGCAGGCTGGTCGTTGGGACCGATCAGAGGTGTGTACTTGATCTCTCTTGTCTGAACGTCGTTGAAGTAGGCCCACGCCTGCTTGACCAGCTCGGGACCCAACAGAAAATCGAGTGCAGTGGCCGCCTGCACTTTCGCCCCCGCAGTCGAGCCTTTGTGTGCGATGGGGGTAGCCATAGCGACCGCGTTGGGCCAGCTATGACCGGGGAGGTTTGGAATATTGGCGGGAAACCGCAGGTAGACCATCGGCACATTCCACGAGATATCACCAACGTCGTCTGAACCGCCGCCCGCTGATTCCTTCGGCGGCTCGAGGGGCTTCACCTTGAGCTTGAGCCCCTCGACTTTCGCGCCGATCTCTTGCTGTAACGCTTTGGCAAGCCTTTGATCTGCGTCAGTCCACTGGGGGATACCGACCGCTTCGATGTTCTTCTGCTGGACTTCTGCTATCACTTTGTTGAAGTGTTGGGGCCACGCGGAACCGACTATGCGCTGGGTCACCGTTGTGTCGGTCATCATCGTCGCCGCTTGAGCGAATTTGTTACCCAACTCATACAGCTCTTTGATGTGCGGGTAGTCCAGTTCGCGAAAGTAGTACCAGACCCCCGCCTCTGAAGGCACCACGTTCGGCTGATCGCCGCCGTTGAAGATCACATAGTGCGACCGCTGCTGAAGGCGAAGATGCTCCCGTCTGAAATTCCAGGCGGCGTTCATCAGCTCTACCGCATCCAGCGCGCTGCGTCCGGCCCAGGGCGCCGCAGCTGCATGAGCTGCCTTGCCGTGGAAGCTGTACTGCACGGACACCAGCCCGGTGTTGTTTCCGCCCTGGCCATAAGACGTAGCCAGATCGCTGTCGACGTGACACCCGAGCACGAGGTCCACGTCTTTCAACAAGCCGGCGCGGATGAAGAAGGCCTTCGCGCCCACGAGCTCTTCGGCGACCCCCGGCAGAAGTTTGATCGTTCCAGCGACCTTGTACTTCTCCATCAACTTCTTCAATACGATGGCCGCCGTCAC
>JBGPFL010000241.1:0-6980 GCA_041483295.1 Blastocatellia bacterium
CTCGCTCGACAGGGAGATAAAGCTCGGGCAGGAACTGGCCGCCGAGGTTGACCGGGAGGCGAAGTTCGTGACCGATCCCGTCGTCACCGAATATGTAAATCGCGTCGGCCAGAATGTCATACTTCGCTCGGATGCGAAGGTTCCGTTTACTATCAAGGTCATAGACTCGCCGGATGTGAATGCGTTCGCATTGCCCGGCGGACATCTCTATGTCAACAGCGGGCTGGTTCTGGCTGCGGACACTGAAGCCGAGTTGGCAGGCGTTATCGCACACGAGATTTCCCACGTCACCGCGCGTCACGGCGTTGAGCAGGCGTCGAAGGGGAGGCTGCTTCAATACCTCTCGATTCCGCTCATCTTCGTCGGAGGACCAGTTGGAGCGCTGGTTCAGAACGCGGCGAACGTTCTGGTGCCCTTAAGCTATTTGAAGTTCAGCCGCGGCGCTGAAGAAGAGGCTGACAGGCTGGGCCTTCAATACATGTGGAATGCCGGATATGACCCGACCTCTATGCTCAGCTTCTTCGAGAAGCTCAAGGCCCATGAGGGGAAGGATCCAGGCAAGCTCGCTAAGCTCTTCAGCACCCATCCCGCAACGGGTAAACGGATACAGAACGCCCGAGCGCTCCTGGCCCGCTTCCCGGAGCGAGGCGAGTACACAATATCGACTTCTGAGTTCAACGAGGCGAAGAACAAGTTGTTTGCGTTGACCCATCAACAGAAGATCGGCGCGAGCGATGGCGGCCCCCCAACGCTGAAGCGCAAACCAGGAACTACGGGAGATGGCAGCGATAACGGCTCGAACAAAGAACCGCCGACCTTGAAGCGCAATCCGGCGCCAGTTAACTGAATCCGCCTGCGTGAAAACAGGAAGTTCGGGCGCGGGCCAACGAGGGTGCCGCGCCCCGTTCATTTGTGCGCCTGCGCGCAAGACTTAACGAAGGAGCGGATCTCCTCCAGGTAAGCCTTGCCGCCCACCATCCAGGTGCTGTTGTGAGGCGCTCCCGGTACTTCGTAAAACCGTTTCGGTTCTGCCGCAGCACCATAAAGCCGCCGGCCCATCTCAAAGGGGACCAGTTCATCCGCGGGGCTGTGTATGAAAAGCTTTGGACACGAGACCCGGCCGATCTTGTTTATCGAGTCCATCCTCGTTCGCAGGAGCATTCCAGGGAAAAGCGGAATCACCGAGCCGGCCATGTCGGGTATAGAAGTGAAGCTCGACTGCACAATGAGCCCCGCAGGTTGAACTTTGGTCGCGAGATCGATGGCTGGGGCGCCTCCCAGCGATTTCCCGAAGATGATTATGTTCTCAGGCCGGACCGCGCGCTCTGTTGACAGGTAGTCCCACGCCGCTGTGGCGTCCGCGTACAGGCCTCGTTCAGTCGGAGATCCCTCGCTCTTTCCATATCCACGGTAGTCGATGATGAGAATCTTCATCGGCACTTGCATCAGTGTTCGAATCATGTCGTAGCGATCAGTTATGTTGCCCGCGTTGCCATGAAACCATAGCAAGACCATCTCCGCGGAGACGGGAATCAGCTCGCGGCCGGTCTTTTTGTTCGGGATGCAATACCAGCCGTGCAGCTTCACACCGTCGCCTGTCATGAAGTAGCAGTCCTCGATCACGGGAACGATTTGACCCTCACGAGCAGGCGGGTTGCTCACGTCCCATTCGCCTTCAGGGTATTTCACCGGATAGTAGATGAATCTGTCTTCGAACATGGTTACGACTATCACCAGGCCCGTGCAGAACATCACTGACATTCGGACAATGCGCCACCCGAATCTCTTACTGCCCCAGAAGTCTCTCAGAAGCGTCCCCACACAAAGGTGAACGGCGAGGGCGCCTGAGAAGATCAACTATTTCTTTGTCGAAGCGAAACTCAGAATCGACCAATGCTGTTTGGCAGCGGCACATCGCCGTTCTGGCCCCACTGAGTAAACACGAACGAAGAGTAGCTGCCAGATGAGAGCGGGAGAATCCAAACTCCCTGTGAAGATCTCCATATGCCTGGATCAGCCTTGGCATCTCCATCGAAGGTCCCGACCACTGGCGTGTCTCCGAGGCTCGGCCATCCTGCTGGTAAGAACTGGGCCTGAGTGAAATTGTAGTTTGTGCTCGACTTCAAGATCGCATATGCCGCGCTCTGGCCGCCTGCGGGAGGCACCATATAAGCGATGTCCGCCTTGCCGTCGCCATCGAAGTCCGCCACTATCGGCTGCAAGCTCGCTCCACCCCAACTGAAGAACTGTGCGCTGGCGAGGCTGTAGTTCTGTGAGGATTTCAGCACTCCCCACAACCCGTTTCGATTAAACCCCATGTCAGCTTTGCCGTCCCCATCGAAATCCGCGATCACCGGAATGTCCCCGAGTTGTCCCCATTGGGCGAATATGGCTGTTGTATAGTTTGTTGATGACTTCGGAATGATCCACACTCCTTGAGAAGCTCTCCATATTCCGGGATCAGCCTTCCCATCCCCGTCGAAGTCTCCTACGACAGGAGTATCTCCGAGAGAAGGAAATCCCGCCGGCAAAAACTGCGCCTGAGCAAAGGCATAGTTCGTGCTTGACCTCAAAATGGCATAAGCGGCGCTTTGTCCTCCTGAGGGCGGCACGATGTAAGCGATGTCTGCTTTGCCGTCTCCGTCGAAGTCAGCCGATATCGGCTGCAGTCCCGCTCCTCCCCAACCGAAAAACTGTGCGCTGGCGAAGCTGTAGCTCTGCGACGACTTCAAGACTCCCCACAACCCATCTCTATAAAAGCCGATGTCGGCTTTCCCATCTCCATCGAAGTCGGACCTGTTGTAACTGATTGACGAAACCCCCGACTGATTCACTGTGAATGTCCGTCCTGCGGCGGTCATTGTGCCGGTTCTTGAGACGCCGCTGATGTTGGGCGCCACTGAATAGTTGACCGCGCCGGCTCCTGTGCCGCTGGCTCCCGAGACTACGCTGACCCAGGTGTCGTTACTGGTAGCGGTCCATGCGCAGCCGGTCTGAGTGGTCACCGCGACACTGCCGGTGCCGCCAGGGGAGGCGAAGGTCTGATTGGTCGGCGATATCGTGAATACGCACGGCATCGCGTCCTGTGTGACCGTGAAGGTGAGGCCGGCGATGGTCATAGTGCCGGTCCGAGGGCTGGTAACGGGATTGGCTGCCACCGAGTAGTTGACGGCGCCGTTCCCCGTGCCGCTGCTTCCGGATGTAATGTTGATGAAGGGGGCGTTACTCGTAGCGTTCCAGGCGCAGCCGGTCTGAGTGGTCACCGAGACACTGCCGGTTCCGCCAGGGGAGGCGAAGGTCTGACTGGTCGGCGATATCGTAAACACGCACGGCAGCGCGTCCTGTGTGACCGTGAAGGTGAGGCCGGCGATGGTCATAGTGCCGGTCCGAGGGCTGGTCACGGGATTGGCTGCCACCGAGTAGTTAACGGCGCCGTTCCCCGTGCCGCTGCTTCCGGATGTAATGCTGATGAAGGGATCGTTACTCGACGCCGTCCAGGCGCACCCGCCCTGGGTGTTCACCGCGACACTGCCGGTTCCGCCCGTGGACGTAAAAGTCTGACTCGTAGGCGAGATCATAAAGGCGCAGGGGGTCGGATCCTGAGTCACGGTGAAGGTGAGACCGGCGATCGTCATCGTGCCCGTGCGAGGGCTGGTGGTCGGATTGGCCGAAACCGAGTAGTTGACGGCGCCGTTTCCCGTACCGCTGCTTCCCGAAGTAATGCTGATGAAGCCGGCGTTGCTCGTTGCGGTCCAGGCGCAGCCCACATCGGCAGTCACCGATACGCTTCCTGTTCCTCCGCCGACCACGAAGTTCTGACTCGTTGGAGCTATAGAGAAGCTGCACACGCCGGTGCCATCCTGGGTGACGATGAAGCTCACGCCGCCGATTGTCATCGTTCCAGTGCGCGAGCCGCCGCCTGGATTGTTGCTTACAGAGTAAGTCACGGCTCCATTGCCGGTGCCGCCGCTGCCCGAAGTGATGGTGATCCAACTGTCATTGCTTGTCGCAGTCCAGGCGCATCCCCCCGCTGTCGTAACGTTGAAGCCACCGGTTCCCCCGGTCGCCGCGAAGTTCTGTGTTGTGGAATTCAGAGTGAAAGAACATGAGCCAGGGGCGCCGACCGTGAGCAGACTTCCCGTTGCACTCTGGCCGTCGGGATTGGTTACCGAAATGCTCTTTGAGCCGATCAAGGCCGACACGGTCGAGATGTTTAGCGTGATGGTGTTAGGGCTGTTATAGGTGACGCTGTTGACTGCGATCCCTCCGCCTATTGAAGCCGCAAGTCTGCAGGCGAATCCGGGGCCTGGATCATAGAATCCCTTGCCGCCAGTCGCGACGCCGCTGACCGTTACGTTGATCGAGGATTGTCCTTGGGGAATGAACGCGGGGTTGGCGCTGATCGGAGTAACGGGAGGCGGGGCGATGAGCTTGACGATGCGCACACCATAGGAATCCAGCGCGTCGCAGAATTCCTGAATCGTCCACATGGTCATGTCGTCGCAAGGGTCGAGGCTGGTGTAAGAGTAGTCTCCCCATCGCCTTCGCCCCCGCGAGCTCCCGTCATTACCGGGAGGGTTGTAAGCGGCCGGGCTGGAAGTGAACAGGATCGGAGTTTCGAGAGTGCCGAGCGGATCCGAAGCCAGCCTTCCAACCGTTGCAGCGTTAACGAACTCGTTGGTTCCGGCCGTGCTGACTCCCATAGCTGCGTGTCCCTGGCCGCTGACCATAATCGAGGGGATCCAGTAGTGACGGTCGTCCACTGAGTTGGTAGGAGTCGCGGCGAAAAGTGTCCCGGCCTGCACCAATGTTGGTGCGCCGGTATTCAGCCCGGTGAGCTCGTACCAGCGAGAGGCATTTCTGGTCCCGACTCCAACTGTGGTTCCGGTGTTGTCTACCGCGATGTTTTGTGCGGTCCACAAGTGTCCGTTGCGTATGTGCGCCGCGAACAACCTGTCATCCAGACCGTCCAGCCTCCCGTTGTTACCGTTGGTGTTTCCCTGGTGCGGCACCGTCAAAGGAAACGACGTAGAGGGCACGGTGATGAAGGCATTCGTAGACAGGACCGGCGTCCCTCCGGGATTGCTGACCCGTCTTACCACGAGTGTTCCGAAGGTCGCATTGTCCACGCCGATGAAGTAGCCCTCGGTTGCCGCCGGGTCGTAGTTGTCGACTCCCTGGGGAGTGTAAAGGCCCGGTCCGCCCGGAGTGCCCGTCAGGTTCCGAAAGGCGCTGGCTACAATGGGCCCCGCGCCCAGCACGGAGCTCTTCCTGACTACGAATGCGGTCGTGCCGCCGAACGACGGACAAAACTGATTCACTCCAATGTAGAGCGCGTTGGCATCGATGCCCAGCGTCGGGTAGTCAGACAGGCAACCCGACTCGCCAATCGGCGAAACCTGATCCTGTTGAAAGAAGAAGAATGTCCAGACGGTTCCGGCGGTGATTGTGCCGTTGTCACTCACCGCGAGCAACACGCGATTTGTTGGCATCGCGACGTTAATAATAAGGATGAACCAGCGCCCGGACAATCGGTCATATCGAACTCGGGGGTCGCTTGTGCGGGATCCGTTTCTAACTGAGTCGAAGAAAGTATTGGTACTCGAGTCGAGCGCACCCAGGGCCCCGGTCGTCTTGTCGAAGACTTTGATGCGGTTGTTGACCGCCACGACAAACTGAGTCGGGCCAACTGTGCCCATGGAGTCGGGCGGAAAGGCGGCTGCTGTCTCAGCAAGTGTTGCTCCGGTGAAGTTCAGGCCTGTGGTCTGGGGCGACGCGAGAACCGGGGAAGGCGGCTCCCCTCCGTTCTTCGGTGGCCATTGCGAATCCTGAGGTGAGAGTGGGTTCACGGGGAGGAGGTCACGCCGCGGCAGGACCTTCTCGGCTTCGGTCTCTTCGCCTTCGGGCTTCTGCGCTCCGTTTGCCCGTTCGCGCCGCATGATCTGGCCCGTGGTTTCCCGAACGCCCAGCTGGCCGGTCCATGGTGAACCGATGGTCTCGCCCTGCGGCGTAACCTGCAGAGTTCTGATCGGCTCGCGCTTTGTGCTTGCCGCCGGCTTTCTCGTGGAACTAGAAGCGGGAGATCGCTTACTTGACGTGTGCTGGGCGGCCGCCGGCATGGACACCGGTAGCGCCAGGGCCAGACACAAGGCGAGGCCCACAGACTTTCGCGCGACCGAACTCCTTACCGGCGACGACCACCAATCAAGCATCCGATTCTCCAATCTCTAGCGTTGAGACCCGCACACAGCTATCCGCTCGCTGGGTACGACGATCGGCTTGCCGTCAGCGGGTGCGAGTCAGCCAGGGGGTAATACCGAGCACTTCGGGCCGTGCATCGTTGCCACCATATGTGCACGATACTATCGACGCTCCCTTTCACTGTCAATACACTTAGCCAGGCCAGGCTTGTTCCGGATGTGATTAAGAGTGGCACTGGTTTGGCGATCACCGGGAAGGGCCAGCCACGAATCACACGAATTCCACAAATGTTCACTAATAATTCGTGTAAGATTCGTGGAATTCGTGTGATTCGTGGCTGGCCCTTTATCGGTTCCTCGTCCCAGTGTCAATTGCACCCGCTTGTTCCCCTGGTGCTCTGCTGTTTCGCAAGCCGCCCCGCCGGCTCGGTTCTTTGTGATTCTTATTGGTTTTGGTATGAGCGAGATCGAACAACCGCAGAGATGCCGGGAACACCAGGCCGGGAGAACCGTTTCGAGTCTCGGCCGTTCCTGGCTTGCTCGTCATAAGCTGGGTGAGTACGATTGCGATCAGACCGAACCGACGCGCCCGACGAGAAGAACCAATGGCACCTGGACCGATCGATCAGGGACCATTCAGCCGCGCTTGGGGGAGGCCCCGCCCGACAGGCGTGGGCTGCCGCCTGGCGGCATTGCGGATGTGAGGTATGGAGGAATCGACACGATGGGACAAGTGATGGGCAGGGACGCGTTGATCGAAGAGCGCAAGCGACTACGAAG
>JBGPFL010000242.1:0-6971 GCA_041483295.1 Blastocatellia bacterium
ATAGAGGGGCTTGTCGGTAGT
Organism: Blastocatellia bacterium; assembly: GCA_041483295.1. GTDB lineage: Bacteria > Acidobacteriota > Blastocatellia > UBA7656 > UBA7656 > DASYSA01. The sequence goes on from JBGPFL010000242.1 coordinate 22, forward strand.
GATGGAAATCGAGGGCATCGGCTCGATTTGCACATTGATCATCTGAGTCTCGAATGCCCCCTCTTTGAAGGCATTCAGAACAAGGCGGGCATCCCGGGCCGAATCGGTCTTGAGTGGAATTGCAAACGATGCTGTTCCGTTCTCGTCTGTTTTCAATTCGGACTGGCTCAGGATCGCGTCGTCAGTCTTGAGGACCGCGATAACAGTGACTCCATAGGCGTCGCCATCGCCTGCTGGGCTGCTGGTGTGAGCGGTCACTCGGTACTGCGTGCCGGCCTCGACGCGGTCGGGCGCGGTCAAGTGCAACGCAAACAAGTCCGGCATTGCGTCTACCACGCTTACCGTTTCAATCCTTGTCTTGCCCTCAGCGGTGAGCGTGTAGCGAAGCCGCTCCCACTTGAGGGCCTCTCGCGTAACATCGTCAAGCGAGGAAGGATCGACGGGGAGTCTAGCGGTGAGATGAGTGTCTCCTCTGAGCGGCGCCGTCCGTTCAGCGTCTGCGATGACTTTATCGGTGTTGTCGAGCAACTCGAAGCGAACTGTCGCGGCGCCCGACTCGCCTTTGAGATGCAAGCAGACCTCGGTTATTCCAGGGGCGAACCAGATGGCGAGGTCTTTGTCGTGCTCGCTGTGGATGCTGGGAGTGACTGAACTCGTTGAAGTGAAACACGCGACGTGGAGGATGGCTGAACACAGAACCGCTACTCTGGAAAACAAACGCAGTTTCATGATGGCTCCGATCAGAGAAGACTGTGGAAAGAGAACGGTTCGTCTGCTGTAGTTTGCACAAACCGGGGAGGATTATGACTTCAAACTCTCAACCGCCGCGCGTCTGTACATTGCTATTAGACGCCGCGGCGACCTTGAAGTTCCAACGTCTCAGTTCTCGAAGGGCGGTGGGCAGGGGTCCGGATCATCCAACTCGTGATACAGCTTGCCGCCGGGTCCACAGAAAAGCTTCGCCCCGCAGTGATGGCACCTTTCGTCCGGCAGCAGACCCTCCACCATATTCACCGATGCATTCAGCTGGGCTGCAATGTTGCCGGTCGCCTCATCTATGTCGTCCGGCGCTTCAAGCTCAATTGCGATCTCCCAGGCATAGCTAAAAAAGGGTGCTTCTTCCTCAGCGTCGTCGTCATCAACCAGGTAGGCGGCGTACCTGATCTCCTGAACCGTCTCTTCAGAGCTATGCAGAGAGACGTAGAGAGCGGACTTGAGCTCCCGGCCCGCCTGCTCCATCTCCTGGAACTCTTCCAGTGCCATCTCTATCGCAAGCCCGAGGCTGACCGATCGTTGCACTTGAAACACGAATCGCGGCACATCCCATAGCTCGATTGGCGTCGGATTCACCATTACTGTGAATTGGGTCATGCGACAGCGCCCCGCGAGCTCATCTTCGATCAGCCGGGTGAATTCCTGGAATCTGTCCTCCTCCACAACATACTCGTTGTCCGGGTCACCGAAGAGAAGCACGCCTGCTTCTGCCAGGGCCTCCCCTCCTTCGCCTAACTCTGTAATGATGCCGCCGCAGATGAGCCGTTGACATACGTCGACTTCGTCCGCCAACAGGTCGTCCGCGCCGTGCCGCAGCTGCCGCCTGTAGTCGTTACTCAACGGGGCGACTGGAGTCGCTGGCCTTCCCAATTGCGCGGCAATCGACTTTAGATAACGGCGCGTGGCGGAGGGCCGAAGCCATTCGTCATGATGGGGCTGATAGAGCCGAGGATCCAGAAACAGCGTGACGTCGTCGGACAGGTCCAGCGCTCGTAGAATCAGTCCTGATTGAACGGCCCGGCCGGTAGCGTCATGCAATTCAGTCGGGAACTGCGCCGCCTCACCCGCCAGGAAGGTTGCACTTAAGAGAATCGCGAAAGGTATGAGAACCACGGGTTGCGGTTCCTCGATCTCTCCGTCGTTAGCGAGCGAGTCGGGGATTCCGAGAAGGGTCAGGCGGGAGGCCGCAATTCGAAGGGCAAACACTAATGCTTCGCAACTCTCTTCTGGCAGGTCCTCTTCCAAAAGGTTCCAGACTCTTTTCTCCAGTCCGCTGTCGACCATCCATCTAACATCATCCAACAGCTCGAGCGGAAAACTGTCTGCGTTGGTCGCCAGGGAGTGATTGCGTATCCTTTCCAGAACCTTCGACGCGCTGCCACCTTCGGCCTTTCGGCCGCTCTTCCTCTTTCCTCGTTTCTTCATTTGCCCTCCAGCCCGAGCGGCTGATTATATGCAATCGAATCGAAGGCGCAAATGCCAGGTGTCAGGTGCCAGGTGTCAGGTGTCAGGTGCCAGGTGTCAGGTGCCAGGTGTCAGGTGCCAGGTGTCAGGTGTCAGGTGCCAGGTGTCAGGTGTCAGGCGAGAGCGGGGCCTTCCCGTACGGTTCCTCGCAAGAAAGTATCGGGTTTGCCACCTGGCACCTAGCCCCTGGCCTGACACCTTCGTCAGCTTGCCTGACGCAGCGCTGGACGTGATACTTCGAATCGTAGCCTGTCCGAATCATTTCGAGTGAGCGAAGGCTGTTGATTCTGAACGTAGACAAAGTCGAGAAGATATATGGCGGCGCCGAGCGTGGAGTGGCCGCAGTCCGGGGCGTGAGCTTCGACCTCGACCCCGGCGACTTCGTGGCGCTGATGGGCCCGTCAGGGTGCGGAAAGTCGACGCTGCTCCACCTGATCGGGGGGATGGACAAACCGACCCGCGGCAGCGTGAGGCTTGGAGGCGTCGCTCTGGATTCGCTCGGCGAAGAAGCTCTCTCAAAGCTCAGACGGAAGAAGATCGGGTTCGTGTTTCAATTCTTCAATCTGTTGCCGACCCTGACGGTCGCGGAGAATGTCGCGCTGCCGCTGATGCTGGATGGCGCAAGAGGGCGCGAGGCTGAAAAGCGCGCCCGGCTCCTGCTGGAGCAAGTGGGCCTCGACACTCGAGCCTCGCACTTCCCTGCAGAGTTGTCGGGCGGCGAGATGCAACGCGCAGCAGTTGCGCGGTCAATCATTGCGGGGCCTGAACTCCTGCTTGCAGACGAACCAACCGGCAATCTCGACAGCGAGAATGGCGAGCAGGTGATGAGGTTGCTCGCCCGGTTAAATCGCGACCTGGGAATCACGATCATTCTCGCGACCCACTCCGACGAAGCCGCACGCTTCGCAACGCGTACAATCCGCATGCGCGACGGCCTGGTCGACCGCGTGATCGAGCATGAAGGCCTACTTCAGACTCTTTAGGCAGTTCATACTGCGCGCCATCGCGCGCGAGCGCGCGCGGTCAGCCATCACTGTGCTCGGCATAAGCCTCGGCGTTGGCGTGATGATTGCCATACGGATGGCGAACGCCAGTTCGCTCGAGTCCTTCCGAACAGCCGGTGAGTCCATAGCCGGAGAGACGTCGATTCAAATTACCGGCGCGGCCGGACGTTTCGACGAGTCGATACTTCGCGATCTCGACTGGCTTGGCGAATATGGCCGGATGAGCCCCGTCATTACGGGCTATGCGATGACCGAAGCCCGAAGCACCGGGGATCTCTCATCTCCGGCTTCCGGGCCGGCTCCGAGCGAGAACAGAAGTGGTATGGAGGGCTCCCCTTCAAAGGACGGAGGGCCGCCTGCCGTTCGCCAGAGCGAATTCCTCCAGGTGCTCGGAGTCGACGTCCTTCGTGACCGCGCGCTACGCCGCTACCAGTTGCTTCGTCTGAGCGACAACGAAGCCACGCCCAATACCCGCCAGTTCCTCGTGCTGCTGGCTGACTCGAAAGCCATTGTGCTGACGGAGAAGTTCGCGCGGCGTCACAATCTGACAATCGGCGGTCGGATCGCGCTGATCACAGGAGGAGCGCGACACGAGTTCACGGTGCGGGGGCTGCTGTTGGATGAAGGGCCCGCTCGCGCGCTCGATGGCAACTTCGCGCTGATGGACATCGCGGCTGCCCAGTTGGCATTCAGTCGACTCGGGCTGCTCGATCGGGTAGACGTCAAGCTGAAGCCGGGCATTGAAGTCGACACAGCCGAAGCCGAGATCGCGAGCCGCCTTCCGGCCTCGCTTGCAGTGACGCGGCCTCAACAAGGCTACGGGCAGGTCGAGAAGATGATTGCGGCCTTTCACTTCAACCTGACTGCACTTGGGTCCATCGCTCTTCTGGTCGGACTCTTCCTGATCTACAACACGGTGTCGATATCGGTGATCACCCGGCGCGACGAGATAGGCGCCCTGCGAGCGGTGGGCGCTGGGCGAGCTATGGTTCTCGGGCTGTTCCTTGGGGAAGCATTGTTGTTTGCCGTAGCAGGAGCGGGCATCGGACTCGGACTTGGGCGCTTGATGGCGAATGCCGCCGTTCGCTTCACTGCCACGACAGTTGAGACGTTCTATGTTGCTTCGGCGGCGACGCAAACGGCGGGTGCCCAGTCGATAGGCCTGGTCGAAGTAGTGCTTGCATTTGCGCTCGCGCTGCCTCTGGCCTCGATCGCCGCCGCGCTGCCTGCTCTGGAAGCCTCACGTGTCAGACCGATAGAGGCAATGCGGGGAGCTGAGCGACTGGCTGGAGCCTTCAAACCATCGCTCAAAGTGACAGCGCTGGCATTGGTGCTGTTTGGGCTCGGCTATGCGTTGAGCCGGCTGGATGCGGTCAATGGTCTTCCGCTCTTCGGGTACGCCGCCGCAATGGCCCTCACCTTCGGCGGCGCATGCCTGGTACCCGCGGCGTTGTGGCTCGCGTGTCGAATCGGGGGACGGCTTTCGACAGGTGTGGCACGCGCGGTCGAAGCGGAGGGCAAGCTGGCGAGCGCGAACTTGAATGGCGCGATCCCGCGGGTGTCAATCTCGGTCGCGGCGCTAGCAGTCAGCCTGGCGATGATGGTGGCGATCTCGATAATGATCGGTAGTTTTAGGCTCACGGTCTCCTACTGGCTGGACCAGACGCTGAAGGCGGACATCTACGCCAAGCCGGTCACCCGGACCAGCGCACTGGCTGAAGGCGAAATAGATGAGCAGGCAATCGTCTTCATAAGAGGCGACCCGCAGGTGGCAGCCGTAGATCCTTTCACGTCGCGGCAGGTGAGCTATCAAGGCAACCTCATCTCGTTAGGCGCGGGCGACTTCGGCGTGCTGCTCGCGCATGGCAGACTGTTGTTCAAAGCGCCCTCCGATGCAAGGGATCGGTTGCGTGAGGCGATCGGCCGTGACGCGGTAGCGGTGTCGGAGAGCTTCTCATTGCGTTTCGGAAAGGCGCCAGGCGACATGGTCGAGTTACCGACCCCCGCTGGTTCTCGGAGATTCACGGTTGCCGCAGTCTACTACGACTATGCAAGCAATCGCGGAGCGGTGGTGATGGATCGGACGACCTATTCACGCCTTTTCGATTCAGCGTTGCCGCGCGATGGGGAGGCGGCGTCTGCAGCAGCGCAATCGAGGCCGAGCAGCCTCAATATCTACCTCAACGCCGGCGTCGATGCGAGCCGGGTGAAAGAGAGGCTCGAACGCCTGGTCGGAAGCCGTTACCAGCTGATCTTCACCACGAACACAGAAGTGCGGCGCGAGGTGATGAAGATATTCGACAGCACGTTTGCGATCACCTATGCGCTTGAGTTGATAGCGATCGTGGTGGCAGGCCTTGGGGTGATCTCGACGTTGATCACGCTGATACTCGAGCGGAGACGTGAGATTGCGATTCTCAGTTTCCTGGGCGCGACCAGGAGGCAGATTCGGCGGATGATCCTGATCGAGGCAATCACGATCGGCGGCGTGAGTCAGGGCGTCGGAGTCCTGATTGGCGTAATGCTGTCGCTGGTCCTGGTCTACGTCATCAATGTGCAGTCATTCGGCTGGACGATCCAGTTTAGCCTGCCGGTCGGCTTCCTCATCAGATCGACGCTGTTGATCCTGGCCGTGGCCGCTGTGGCGGGGGCCTACCCCGCATCTCGCGCGGCGAAGGTGGACGCGGTGCGGTTCGCGAGAGAAGAATAAGGGGAAATTCGAAATGCGAAATGCGAAATGCGAAATTCCCAACCCTATTCACCCAATCCGCAATTCGAAATCCGCATTTCGCATTTCGCATTTCCCATTTCTTTTTGGAATCCCTATCTGCATTCTTGTGGCGCTGGCCGGAGTGAATATCGAGCGAATCGTGGGCCACGACTCCAATCCGAATCCGCAATCCGAAATCCACAATCTCACAGAGAACCAATCCGACTCCGCAATTCCCCAATCCCCAATCCGCAATCCGCAATCCGCAATCGGCGAAGGGTGGCGAGAGGCAACGGAAGGTTTTCAGTTCTCCTTTCCACGCGATCACGCATCGCATCCCGACTATCGAGTCGAGTGGTGGTACTACACCGGCAATCTGGAGACTAAGGAAGGCCGGAGGTTCGGGTATCAGTTGACCTTCTTTAGAACCGGGGTTGTTCGTGAACCGGACAACCCGTCTCGCTGGGCGGTCCGCGATCTCTTTCTGGCGCACTTCGCAATCTCGGATATCGAACAGCAGTCATTTCGTTCCTTTGAACGGATCAATCGTTCGGGCATCGGATGGGCCGGCGCGGACACGACTGCCTATCGAGTCTGGAATGAAGAGTGGGAGGCGAAGCTCGACGTCCGAGATCACCTGCTCACGGCCGTCGATCGAGACGCCAGCATTGAATTGAGGCTCGTGCCGCAGAAGGGCGAGGTCGTCCACGGCGTCAACTCCATAAGCCGGAAAGGCCCGGCCGAAGGCAACGCTTCGCACTATTACTCGCTGACCCGGCTCGATACCGAGGGGCGCATCACAGTTAAGGGTGAGTCGTTTCAGGTGACCGGGCTGAGTTGGATGGACCACGAATTCGGGAGCAGCTTTCTGGAGGAGCAACAGGTCGGCTGGGACTGGTTCTCGATTCAACTGAACGATGGGCGCGAATTGATGCTCTTTCAGCTTCGGCGCGAGGATGGTTCTATCGACCCGCGTTCATCCGGAACAATAATAGATG
>JBGPFL010000243.1:0-6965 GCA_041483295.1 Blastocatellia bacterium
AATCTCGAGCAGGTCGCCGAGCAGATTGACCACACGCGCAGCATGCGTCTGTGCCCAGTCTCGATTTGCGAGTCTATGTTCCGGCGCAAGCTCGACTACCTGCCTCATAGTTCGCGTCACGCGGTCGCGAGTGAGCGAGAGAAAATCACGCGGCCAGCGCTCCAATAGATTCTCCATCTCCGCCAGGAAGCGCTCGAGCAGAGTCGAGCGCCCGGCGTCTCGCACGATCTGCAAGCAGAGCGTGTTGGGCGCGCCCTCCCAGGTCTCGATGATCAACGCGTCTCTCAGGAGCCGCGGAAGAATCGTGAAGTCTTCTACTATGCCGTTAGCGCCAAACACCAGAATAGCTTCGCGAACCGACGCGGTCAGAGTAGAAGCCGTTCGATACTTGGCCAGGTTCAACAGGAAGCGCTGCCACATCGCCTGCTCCGGATCACTGGGCGCAAGCCCGTGCTGGTCTACGAGCGCAACGAGCCTGAACGTGAGCAGCCTGTACCGCCACAACCGTTCGAGCAGCGTTACGAGCGTCTCTTGAATCAACGGATAAGAGATGAGCGTTCCGCCGAACGCCTCGCGTTGGCGAGCGTAGTTGCGAGCTTCCAGGAAGGCCCGGTGCACGAAGCCGCAGGCGTTCACCGCATTGTGGACCCGCGACGTGTTGATCACGTAACTCATCAACGTCTTGAATCCTTCGGCCGGCTCGCCGATCGCGTAGCCCGTGGCTCCCTGGAACTCGATCTCGGCCGTGGGAAGCGAACGCGTGCCCAGCTTGTCCTTAAGCCGCCGGAACGAGAGCCCGTTCGGCCTGCCATCGGTAAGCACACGCGGCACCAGGAACAAGCCGATGCCATCCGTGCCCGCAGGAGCTCCCTCAGGTCTCGCGGCTATCACAAAGTATTCATCGGGATTAGAGCAGAACCACTTCTCACCTGTGATGGACCAGGTGCCGTCAGGGTTCATCCTGGCGGCGGTTTCTATAGCGCCCACGTCCGAGCCGCCATCTTGCTCGGTTATGAATTGCGCCCCCGCAAGCGGAGTCTCGATTGAACGCAGCCTCGGCAAGTAGGTATCCCGCAGGAACTGCGAGCCGCGAGCTTCTATTGCCCTGATGGCGCCGTCGGTGCAACTCATGCCGCAGGTAACAGATCCTTCGCCGAGGTGCCCCAGGTAGTAAATCATCGAGAATTTGTGGAGATCGCTCCTGGCGCGAGTCAACACGCCGAACTGCGCGACTTCGCGCCGCAATTGTCGCGTATGCGATCCGAAGTCTACTTGCTCGACTGCATTCGCCAGGCGGTCGTGTTTCACTATGCGAGGCAGGTTTTCGTTGCGGCTGCCTTCGCGAGCGAGTTGGTCCCAGGGCCCGGCAACCAGCTGTGCGAAGTCGTGCACTGAAGAGAGGACCTCGTGGCGGTCTTCGTCCGTTAGCAGATCGCCGAGGAGCGTTTGCAGTCCTCGATCCTGCTCGAAGAAATCCGTCCCTTCTATTCCCTTGAACTCTCTCAGGCGTGACATATGAATCTCACCCTCCGATATGCCAGGATCATTTCCGTTGCCTGGTTCGCGGCTTCTTGCTTGGAGCCTTGCGCTGTGCGACCTCTACGGCTTCCTGCGCCCAGGCTTTGAGTTGGTCCAGATCTTCCAGCACGTTGACCGGCAACGAGTAGTAACCGCTCTGAGATGAGCCTACGCCTCCGGGTTGAAAGGGCTTTGTCCGGGCCGCCTCGTACCGCGTTCGCGTATTGTCGTCCACTTTGAAGTAGAGAATGTCGTCGTCGATGAGCGCGAAGAAGAGTCCGTCAAAATAGAGGCCGACACCGCCAAACATTCGCTTGTGGGCGATGGGCCCAAGGCACGAGAGCTGATCGAGAACGTAATCGACATACTCCTTGCTGACGGGCATGCTGGCCTCGCTTCGGTAACGTTTTGGTGGATTATAGCAGAGAGTGATGAGGATATTGGATTTTAGATTTTGGATATTTTGGATTCCGCCATCCAAAATCCAGGATCCAGAATCCGTTGACCTTGAAGCTGCGGAGTCATAACATACTTAGCCTTCAAGTTGTTGCGGAGCAATCGGGCCTTCCGCAGGCAGAGATCACGAAGGAGAAATACTATGGGGACAATTAAGTGTGCGGCCGCTCCTCGGAGTTGGCGGCGCTTTGTTATGGCCGGTTTGCTTCTTATCGCGATACAAAGCGTTCCCTTCGTGGGCGGGCAACAGCCGGTCAGGCAATCACCCGAGAGCGACATCGCGATAGCGCAGATGCACAAACTCGCCGGGAGAGTATTGGCGCAGGGGAAGAACGACCAGCCGGCGGGAGACCTGAAACTTCGAAGCTATCTCGTCGAAGAGGTAACACTGGCTCGCCCGCTGCAAGTCGAGATCAGCGGCCTCAAGACCGAGGTCAGCCGCGGTTGGCGCGTCACTATAACCGGGGGCCCTTTTGTCGTTCGCGCGATGCCGGCCATGGTCTGGATAGACGATGTCCTTCTTGGATACGGAGTCGAAAGCGCCGATCTTCAAAAAATCTCGGTGATTACCTTCGACCGATCGTTGTTGCGTGATGGCGCGGCGATCGCGCTCTCATATGGGGAGAACGATCCATCCCGCTCCGAACTTCCCGAACGACTGGCCCTGGCAAACAACCGGTAGAGGAGATGACTGATGAAAGGAACGGCGCGAATCATTTCAGGCCTGGTTGTTCTGGGCATTTTCTTATGCGACGCGGGATCGCAATCTGCTTACTCTCAAGACCCGACCTTGCCCGGCCCCTTCCCGGTCACTCGTGAGGAGTATGACTTCGGCGACACTGCTTTCACGCCTCCAGGATTTCCGGGACCGGTTGAAATTCGCGGCTCGGTTCACTACCCGACGAACTGGACGGGCGCACCCCTTCCTCTCATCGTGTTCCTGCACGGCCGCCATGGCGTATGCTTTCAGGGAACCACTTCGGGCCCGTTCGAGTGGCCTTGCACTCCGCCCAGTCAGCCAATTCCGAGTTACAAGGGTTACGACTACATCTCACAGATACTGGCCAGCAACGGTTACATAGTAGTCTCGATCAGCGCCAACGGAATCAATGCTGTCGACAACTCCACCTCCGATTTCGGCGCTCTCGCCCGCGCGCAGTTGATGCAGCAGCATTTGAATCTCTGGGCGACATTCAACTCGGTGGGCGGCGCGCCTTTCGGCACGAAGTTCGTCGGCAAAATAAACATGCAGCGAATCGGCACAATGGGCCATTCGCGCGGAGGCGAGGGCGTCGTCCGCCATTTCGTATTGAACCAGTCTCTGGGTTCACCCTTCGGTATTAAGGCGGTTTTCGCGCTGGCTCCGGTCGACTTCAGCCGCTTCGTGATCAACAACGTACCGCTGGCGGTTCTTCTGCCTTACTGCGACGGCGACGTGAGAGATTTGCAGGGTGTGCACTTCTACGACGACGCTCGCTACACCGTGCCCGGCGACGCGGCGGCCACGCACACGATCTTGGTGTTGGGCGCGAACCATAATTTCTATAACACGATCTGGACACCTGGCGGTTTCCCGGCTGGCACTTCCGACGATTGGCTGGGCTTCATTCCTCTTGGAAGTACAGATCCTCACTGTGGCACAGGCGCAGGCAACGGTCGTCTGACGGATGCTCAGGAGAGGGCAACCGCGCTGGTCTATCTCAGCGCCTTTCTGCGAGTCTATGTCGGAGGAGAAACGCAGTTCCTGCCTCTGCTGACGGGCGCGGCGTCGCCGCCGGCCTCGGCCGGTACCAGCGATCTTTTCGTCTCCTATCATGCGCCGGATATTCCTCAACTGCGCAAGGATGTGAACCGCCTGCTGGACGCCACTAACCTGACGACCAGCACTCTGGGTGGCGCAGTCTCCGGGTCGGGGCTGTCGCCTTACGTGGTGTGCGGCGGGCCCTTGCCGCAGCCTCCACAGTGTTTGCCCGCCCAGTCGACGGCAAGGCAGCCTCACACCGTGCCCAGCCTGTTCTCTGCGGCAACCGGACTGAGCCAGCTGATGACGGGATGGAGCGCCGCTACGGCGACGCTGGTTCATGACATTCCTGTCGGGCAGCGCAATGTGAGTGGATTCGAGGCGCTCAGATTTCGCGCAGGCGTGAATTTTGATGACGTGCGCAATGTGGCCGGAATGGCGCAGGACTTCACGGTGACGCTTACCGATGGCGCGGCGGCCACGGCTTCGGTTCGAGTAAGTAACTCGTCGCGTTCGCTCTTCTATCCACCCGGAGCGATAAGCTCAGTTCCAAAGATCTTTTTGAACATGGTGCGCATACCGCTTTCATCATTTGTCGGAATCAATCTGACGGATGTTCGGTCGATCACCTTCAAGTTCGATCAGAAGCCGCAGGGCGCGCTGATGGTGACGGACCTCGCTTTTGCATCTGTCCCGCTAGCGGCATCGTTGCCGCCGGCGGTCTTCGATATCTGTTTGCAGGATGATTCTTCGGGCGCGGTTCTACAGTTCAATTCAAGCACGGGCGACTACGTCTTCTGCTGCGGCAATAGTGTGACGGTCAGCGGCAGGGGAACAGTGTCCAGGCAGGGCAACATCTATTCGTTGCAGCAGGGACCTAACGAGACAGACAGAAGGCTGACGGTCAGGCTCGATCAAGGAGTGGGTCGAGGCACCGCCACCCTCCAGTCGCCACCCGGCCGGACGATTTGCACGATCACGGACAGGAACACGAAGAATAATACGTGTGTTTGTGCCAGCGGAAACTAAGGCGTGGTCTCTAAGCGGCCCGAGGTGAGCTACTGAGCGGCTGGATAGCTCGCAAGCTACACGCTCTTCCCGGTAGTGGGGTATTAGTGTGTTGCTGCTAAGCCTCCGTCTACTCGCAAGTACGTATGTGTACTGCGCACTCGGCTTTGCTTGGCTTCCAGCACGGCCCATCCTTGGTTACTCGCAGAATGTCGATTGGCCCTCCAACATCGCGCGAATCTTTTTCAATTTCCCGCTGTACGAGTCTCTGGGCTCCGCTTATGGACCCGTGACCCCAAAATCCTCGCGTGCCTTCGAGAGCCCAAGCGTAGTTACTGAACCCGAGAATCAAGGTGCGGCTCTCTTGAGCCTTGTTGCATCTTATCCAGATCGGCTTCGCTGTCACCTTGCCGAGACGCGACTGGGTAATTTTGAAGGCCAGGACGGCGGCGACGGGCCTTTCCTGTTCGATTCCGAAGAACACAGTTTTGACTTCGAGCATGTTGAGAGCCTTTCGAAATCTCTTTGGATCAGCCGATTTAAGTCTCTGGTAGTACGCCTCGATGGGAGGAGTTACCTTCAGCCAGAATCTAGTAGCTACTTCAGCCATGTTACCCGTGCTCGATTCCTCAGTCGCGACCTTGTAGAGGTCAACGCTCCCATCTTTGCTCTGGACAAGTCCCGACGCGGCAAAAAAGTACTGGTTGATCGGTCTAATCTTGCATTGAATGATGTTTGTCGTAGTGCCAGAGTTATTGACCGCGCCTTTACTGTCGGCGGCTACAACAATTTCGCCGGGAACCTTTCGGACCACGATGGTTGTTTGAGCAGAACCGTTTCCAGTAATAAGCGAGAGATAAAGGAGTATTCCAAACAATGGGTTCGCATGCGAACCTTGGATACTCTTCTTGTGCTTTCGCGAGATGAGCGAGACAACCAGATTACGAATACTGATGGTCTCGATATTGACATCAGCGAAGATGATGGAAGGGTCTGGTCTCATCTCCTCGGCCCAAATTGTTTGGATCATCTTTCTCGACTCAATTCTAGAAAGGCTAGGCAATCAGTTCTTGGATTGTCCAAACGTGGTCGGTTATACCAGCTTCCATCGCGGGAGTCACGCGCAAAGAGAGGTGCACGCGGCAGAAATTGAAATAGGCAAACTGGAGAGCATACGCCCACTTGAGATTGAGCCACTTTTTTGAGAAAGCATTCGTGAGCCGCGTCATGCGGCGCATCTGCATTCTCACGGTCAGGTTTTGTCTCTCGATATGCGAGGTGCAAACTTTATCCATATCGGGATTGCCAAATACGGCGACCTTTTTGGAGCCAGTGCATTCGGCTGGCGAGTATCGAGTCTGACCCTCTGGATTGTTCGCGTAGATTTTGACCAACTGAGCGAAGTCTACTTTCTGACCACCCAAGCTATAGACTACCGCATCCCTGTAAGCCGCGAATCCGTCTGTAGTGACTTGGAAGTTGCCAGAGGTAGCGTGACCTAGCTTCTCCGTGAAAGCTACCGTGTCGGTCATTGTGCGACGCCCCAGGTGCCAAGCAAGAATCAGTTTCGTGTGGCGTTCCATTGCGACGAAGCACCACGCATCGCCTAGCTCGTCGGATTCGAGGTTGCGTTTGCCTTTGGCTTTCTCTTTCATTCCAACGTAGCCCCAAACTTCGTCACATTGTACGTCTTTGACTGCAAGGCCCTGTATGCGATCTTCAAGCAATGCCTCGCATTTCTTGCCAACCAGTTCGAGTAGGGAAAGGATGGTCCGCTTCTCTACGCCCGTAATGCGCTCCGTGGAACGAATCGAACAGCCTTCGACTAGGTGCTGAATGACAGAGAGAGCCTTCTCCATCGGCAGTCTCATATCCCCAAGCGGCTTGTTGCGCGACTCAAGAAACGTCTTCTTGCATGTCAGGCAGCGGTATCTCTGTAGTCCGTTCCGATCTTTCCCGAACTTCTTTGACTCTTCGTTGCAGAATTGGCAGCGCATCTTTTCTCCCCCGTTCTCCTCTCCCCCGCTCTCCAACAACACGATATCACCATTTTGCTCAAGCAGCGTCAAGGTAAATCTTTGGATCTTTTTTGCCTGTTGTTCGTTTGCTTGGTGTTGACGTGTTATGCGGAAAGGGACTAGACTGGGCATCCCTTGAAAGATGTTGTGTATAACTCTGCCCGCTCGTGCGGTACAATGTCAACTGGGAGTTTGATATGAGCATAGGTCTGACAGAGGTTCAG
>JBGPFL010000244.1:0-6960 GCA_041483295.1 Blastocatellia bacterium
CTATGATCGGACGCTGTCGCCTCCGGGGTCAGCGTGCACCTCGGTCGGCGCCACTGTCGATCTCACAGGAGCAATCGATATCAATCAGAACGCCCTCGACGGCGGCGGCGGGATCGATCAGAACAAGCTGCCCCGCGATCCCAGCCACGGATGCGTGCCGGTTCAGCCTCACAGCTACGTCAAGGTGAACAACATCTTTGAAGTGGCAAGGGCTAACGGCTTCCGCACCGCGTGGTCCGACAAGCATCCGTCATATGAGATCCTCAACGGCCCTTCGGGTCGCGGAGTTGATGATCTGTTCAACCCGGAGATCGACGCAGATGGAGCCTCGAAGAACCTGGTCAAGTCCATTGCATACGACGATCTGAAGGTCCGGGCGGTCATCAATTGGATCGATGGGAAGGACCACACCGGAGCTCAAAGCGCACGGGTGCCCGGGATCTTCGGAATGAATTTCCAGGCAGTAAATCAGGGACAGAAACTAGCCGGGATGGGCTATGTAGACAGTACCGGTACACCGAGCATGTCCTTGCAAACTGCGCTCGACCATACTGACCAATCATTGGGGCTGATCGTCAACGAGCTGCGGGCAAAGAACCTCCTGGACTCCACGCTGATTATCATCTCCGCAAAACATGCCAACTCGGCGGTCGACGTTTCCAAGAGGCAGGCTGTCAGCCCGAACATCATCCCGAACCTTGTGAATGGCGTTCAGAGCGGATTGCTTGCTCAGGCCACGCCGGACACGATTGAAGTCTTGTGGCTTCGCGATCAGAGCAAGACGGGCGCGGTTGTCACAGCCCTTAGCGCTAGTCAGTCGGTTGCGGGGATCGAGCAGATTCTGTCTGGGGAAACATTGAAGCAGATGTACGATGACCCTCTGAACGATAACCGAACGCCGGACATTATCGTCCTCCCGAATCTCGGCGTCATCTACACTACCGGCACCAAGATAGCCGAGCACGGCGGCTTCAGTTGCGATGACACCAGTGTGCCGATTCTGGTGTCAATGCCGGGTTTCCACTCGGCGACGATCAAGACCCCTGTTCAGACCACCCAGATCGCCCCAACGATACTGAAGGCGCTGGGACTCAACCCCAAGTCACTGCGAGCGGTTCAGCTTGAAAAGACTTCGGTGCTACCTGGTTTGGAGTTTGACGAAGACGACCACTGACGGCCCTCCAAATAGGATTTAGGATCTAGAATCTAGGACATTTCCTGGATCTAGATCCTGGATCCCAGATCCTGGATCCTAGATTTTCAGGGGTCCCGTAGCCGGGCTGACTCTCCGAAGCATCGCCCAGGGAATGTCCGGCAACGCAACGACTTCATCGACCGCTCCGTTCGCAATAGACTCCTTTGGCATTCCGAACACAACACACGTGCTCTCGTCCTGCGCTATGGTGGCCGCTCCAGCCTGTTTCATTTCCAGCAGCCCGCTCGCTCCGTCGCTGCCCATTCCCGTCAGAATAACGCCGATGGCGTGTGGACCTGCAACTCGGGCAACGGATCGGAACAGAACATCGACACTCGGACGGTGACGAGTGACAAGCGGGCCATCGGTCACTTCCACAAGAAGGTCAGCTCCGTTTCGCCTGATCAGGAGGTGGCGGTTGCCGGCCGCAATGAATGCTTTGCCATTCGTGATCAGGTCGCCGTCTGCGGCCTCTTTCACATGGATCACGCAGAGTTCATTTAGCCGGCGCGCGAATGCAGCGGTGAATCCCTGAGGCATGTGTTGGACAACTACGATTCCTGGCGCATCCTTCGGCATAGCCTCGAGCAACAAACGCAGTGCTTCTGTCCCACCTGTGGACGCCCCAATCGCAATAATCGATCTTCTCGAGAAGCCGGCTCGAAGATTTTGAATCGGTCCGCGGATCGCGGCAGGAGGGACAAGCGAAGGAGATGAAGAGACAGTTCTCGGGCACAGTCGCGCCCGCGATGCTCCCCAGATGGCGTCGATCAGAATCAAGGAGGATTCTCTGAGGAAGTCTTTTACGCCGATCTTTGGTTTGCTGATTATGTCGACGGCGCCCTCTTCCAGCGCCCGCATGGCGGATTCGGTACCAGTCTCAGCCTCGCTTGAGCAGATCACAACAGGGATGGGATCTTCGGCCATGATCCTTCGTAGGAATGTGAGCCCATCCATTCGAGGCATTTGTAGATCGAGAAGAATGACGTCAGGGCGCGCGCGATCCATTTTGGCCATGGCAATAATTGGATCGGCCGCAGTTGTGACTGTGATGCCCTTCTGTGCGGACAGGATGGACGTCAGCACTTCGCGAACAACGGCGGAGTCATCTACGACGAGGACATTAAGCGGTCTCTTTTGGTGCTGATGTCTGAGTTTCTCCCCGAACCTGTCCTGTCCAATCATACTATCCCTGATACCTTCGCCTGACACGGTCATCGCCTTGACCGGGAACTATCATCGCCGCAGCGGGGCCGCAGGGCGGTTCTTATCGGCGCCTAAAGGGTAAGCGGTGCCGGCGTTCGGCATTCGCACATAAATGGTGGGGCCCACACTCTGTACACGGGTTGCCATCCCACTCAGGCTTTCGGCGTGGCCGAGGAAGAGATAGCCTTCGGGCACGAGGCGGGTCAGCAGCCGTTCCATTACGTGGGCTTTCGAGTCTGCGTTGAAGTAGATCAGGACATTTCTGCAGAGGATCAGGTCGAAGAGCCCCTCAACGGGATAGACTTCGTCGTTCAAGTTGACGCGTTCGAATCGGGTCACATATCGAATTTCAGGTCCCGCCTTCATCTTGCCCTTCTGGGTGCGTGTTCCCTGGAGCATGAAAGCCTTGAGAAACACGGGGGAAATCTGGCTCGCCCTCTCGACAGGCCAGACTGCCGCGCGTGCCCTCTCCAGGGCGCGCTGCGAGAGGTCAGTCGCGAGGATCTCGATCTCCCATCCCGCCTCAGCAGGCAGATGATAGAGCAACATCATTGCAAGGGAGAAAGGCTCTTCGCCTGTTGAGCAAGCAGAGCTCCAGACGCGGACCCTTCGCGATCGCCGCCTGGAAGCAGCTTGCGCTTTCCACTCTGGAATAATCCTGGTCTCCAGAAATTCAAACTGACGAGCCTCCCGGAAGAACTGTGTTTCATTGGTGCAGATGCAATCGACCATGAGCCTTCGTTCAGCGTCTGAGCCATCGCCTCTTACGACGCGTCGGTAATAGGCGCTGAATGAACTCAGTCCCAATTCTCGTAGCCGCCGGCTTAGTCTGCCCACCAGCAGTTGCTTCTTCGCATCGGTCAAGTGAATGCCAGACTCCCGGTTAATCAGAGATTGGAAGAGGGCAAACTCGTGATCGGTGATCGACATTATCCCCGATTCCCAGACAGCGCTAGGTTGCCGGGAGCGTCTGAACATCATGGGAGGCTCTACTCCTTTGCTATCGCGCTGCATTTGACTGAGTCTCCTCTTCAGAGGGAGCGGCCAGCATCGCAGCCGATGACAACTCGCTCATCGATAACAGACGGTCAATGTCGAGGATTAATACAAAGCTCTTAGCCACCTTTCCGATTCCCAGCAAGTAATCGATGTTGACCTGCATACCGAAGGCAGGCGGCGGCTCAATCTCCTCCGACGGCAGGTCGAGCACCTGGGTTACTTCGTCAGTGACTATTCCCATCAACACCCGATCACCCTCCAGGTTCACTTCGACGATTACGATGCAGGTCCGGTTGGTGACTACGGTTTCGGGCAGTCCCAGCTTCGCCGCCAGGTCTATGACGGGGACCACGGATCCCCGCAGGTTTATCACGCCCCGAATGAATTGTGGTGTCCGAGGAACCCTCGTCACCGTGCCGAAGTCAATGATCTCCCTGACGCTAAGAATGCTGATGGCGTATTCCTCGCCGACAAGCTGGAAAGTAAGGTATTGCGTTTGAGTCACAGCTTCTTTCATCGAATCCATCTTCGCCTCCACTGCTAGAACCGCCTGAAGTCGGGGTCAGTCCTTGCTGCCGGCGTTCGCGGGTTACCGTTATCTGTCTCTTCCCCATTTGTTGAGGTCTTGCGATTCTCGCCGGGAAAGGGAGCGAAAGTGATGTGATGACTTCTGGAGATGGTTCCCGGCAACTGAACGCCCCCGAAGACGGGAGACCCTGTTCGTTTGAATCCGGCCTGTTCGTCCCTGGCGTCTACTCGAAAGAAGGCCATCAGCTCCTGAAGCGCTTCGGCCTGCGAGGCCATCTCCTCGGCGGTGCTCGAAAGCTCTTCAGCGGCCGAAGCATTGCGTTGAGTAACCTGATCGACCTGACTCATGGCCTTATTGATTTGGGCGACTCCGGAAGACTGCTCGTTCGACGCCGCGGCTACATCGAGGACCAGGTCGGCGGTCTTCTTGATGGAGGGCACGAGCTCGCTCAGAAGCTGACCGGAGCGTTCGGCGATATTCACGCTTGAGGTCGTCAGCCTGCTGATCTCTTTCGCGGCGGACTGGCTCCTCTCGGCCAGTTTTCGAACCTCGGTAGCAACAACGGCAAATCCCCTTCCGTGCTCCCCTGCGCGGGCGGCTTCGATCGCCGCGTTCAGGGCCAGCAGGTTCGTCTGATAAGCAATCTCTTCGATGATGGATATCTTTTCCGATATTGCCTTCATCGCCTCGACGGTCTCTTTGACGGCCTTGCCGCTTTCTTCTGCATCTTTGACGCCCTTCATTGCCATACGTTCCATGTGACGGCTGTTCTCTGCATTCTGGGTGATGGAAGCATTCATCTGATCGAGGCTCGAGGTAGTCTCTTCGACGAAGGCGGCCTGTTCGCTGGTTCCCTGTGAAAGACTGTTCGACGACGACGAGACCTGCATCGCTGCGGAGGCCACGGCGTTCGCACCAGACCTCACTTCGCCGATGACCTGAGACAATTTTGCGATCATCGCAACAAACGCATTGCCGAAACTATCTCTATCAGATCTTGGCTGCACCCGGACCGCGAGATTCCCTGATGCGATATTGTCGGCAACCTCGGCCATCTCCTTAACGTAAATGGTCATTTGGTTGATGGCGTCCAGGAGCTGTCCGATCTCGTCACTCAATCCCACCTCGACAGTACCGCCCAGGTCACCCTGGGCCACAGCGTTGGCGACTTTCACAGCGCGGCTCAGCGGTTTGGTTACAGCTCGGCCGACGTAGATCGAGGCAACCGCCAGGGCCAGCCCACAGAGCAGGATGATGATGGTGGTAAGGACCGTCGTGGTTTTTTGCGTCTCCCTCGTTGAACTGAAAGCGGCGGAGATCTCCTTCTTGTCCCGCTCGGTGTTCGAACTCAACCGTTCGCTGATATCGATATACTTTGATTTCATCGAGTCGATGGCAGGGCTCAGTTCCGACCCGGTATCGCCGTTGATCAGTTTTTGAGTCACTCCTCGGGCCTGATTGTAATAGTCCAGCAATCCGGATTTCAGTTGCTGCATCCCATCGGGTTTTACGGCAGAGTCATTCAAACCCTTCTGAAGCCGTTGAAGGAATTTATCACGGAGCGCATCGGTCTCATCCAGGCTCCTGGCGTCGCCTGCAGCGGACCCATATTGAACTCCGCGCTGGATGGAGATGAGTATCTCTTCGAGATCCCGACTGAGCTCGAGCGACGGGTAGTAGCCCGTCTCAATTCGTGTAAGTCGTGTCTCGATATCTCTTCCCATGAACAGCGAAACGATTAGGATAAGCAGGAGGGCGACCAGCGCCACCGAGGGCAAGAGTATCACCTTGAATTTGAAGCTTAAGTTCTTGAGCATGACACACTCCTTAACCGTGCTCGTACAATCGACCCGGCGGCCCAGTGTCCGTTATTGTCCGTTATTGTCCGTTATTGCCCGCTCTGTCTCTTGCGCCGGCAATGAATTGCAAATGCAGCGGTGATGGGTAAGGACCTTGCCGGGATCCTCACCCGTCGCCGTAGCAGTACTGGCCCGGCAGGGAACCTTGGACTCCTCATTCAAGCTTGAACGTGAATCGAATGGTTCCCTCAATGCCTTCACCAGTGGGGACTTTGAACTCCCATCGCCGCGCCGCTTCGAGCGAGACCGACTTGAAGATGTTATTCCCTCTGATAAACTCCGCGTTGATCACCTTGCCGCTGCTGCCTACGCTCACCTGGATAACGACGATTCCTTCGATCCGCTGTTTTTGAGCAAGCGGCGGATAGGTCGGCTGTGCGCGTTTGATAGCGTACTGCTCGACGTTGCGCTCATCTGCTCTTACTTCCCTCTGCACTGATGGAAGCGACAGCCCGGCAAAGACGAGCCATAACAGAATCGCCGTGATCTTCAAGCCGCGCCGCCGCCGACATCGGAGCTGCGGCAATCCCTCTTCATAGGCCCGCACATATGGTCCGGTAGGGGCAGCGCTAAGGCTCGAGCGAGGCCATTTAGCAACTCGCATGAAGGTCTCCTCCTTGATCCTGACAGGGCGCCCTAAAATACGAAACGGACCCCGAGTTCAAGCTGGCGCGGTCCGCCAAATCTCGCGGTTGACGGTGCAAATAGCGCCTGCCCTGCAACAGACGCCGGTTTGGCTGGCGCGCCGAACTCGCTCACTGCGTCGGGTCCGAAGTACTTGTTGGACGTGCGAGTGACGTTGAATCCTTCGGCGATCACATCCACGTGTCTGGACTCGCCGACTTTGAGGGCCTTCAGGAGCCGCAGGTCCAGATTGAAGAACGACGGCTGTCGAAGGCTGTTCCTTCCGGCCACGCGGCCGTTGATGATCGCGCGGTCGTTTACATCGTTCCCGTCATTCTGGGTGTCGAACCCAATCACCGGCGTGTAAGGCAGCGCCGAGCGCGTGTGGACGATTCCGCTGAATTCCAATCCTCCCGGTAAATCCGCTAGTCCCGTCACATTGAACGAGTGACGAACATCCTGCGTTGAATAGGATCTCTCGAGCGTGAGATCGAATGGACTGAGCTCCGTCTCGCGATTGAATGTTCGTTCATTCGAGTCATCATCAA
>JBGPFL010000245.1:0-6922 GCA_041483295.1 Blastocatellia bacterium
GATGCCCGCCCCGCTGACTGGCTTACGCACGGACGCAACTATGCCGAAACGCGTTTCAGCCCTCTCAGCAAAATCAGCGCCGGCAATGTCAAGAACCTCGGACTTGCGTGGGCATTCGAGACCCAAACCACGCGCGGGCTTGAAGCCACGCCGTTAGTCGCAGATGGCGTGATCTACACAACCGGCAGTTGGAGCATCGTGTTCGCCATCGACGCGCGTACTGGAAAGGAACTCTGGAAGTGGGATCCGGCCGTTCCCCGCACATTCGGCCAGAAGGCTTGCTGCGATGTGGTGAACCGAGGGGTTGCCCTTTATAAAGGCAAGGTCTATGTCGGCACACTTGATGGACGGCTGGCCGCTCTGGATGCAGGGAACGGTAAGTTGCTCTGGCAGGCGACTACCGTAGACCAGAAGCAGCCTTATACCATCACCGGCGCGCCGCGCGTCGTGAAAGGGAGAGTCATCATCGGCAATGGCGGCGCAGAGTACGGAGTGCGCGGCTACGTCTCAGCCTACGATGCCCAGTCGGGCAAGCTCGCATGGCGGTTCTACACCGTGCCCGCTGATCCTTCGAAACCCTTCGAGTCTCCTGCGATGGAGCGCGCGGCGAAGACATGGAAGGGCGAGTGGTGGAAGATGGGCGGCGGCGGCACTGTGTGGGATTCTCTGGCTTATGATCCGGAGCTTGATCTCTTATATGTTGGTACGGGCAACGGCTCGCCCTGGAATCGGGAGATTCGCAGCCCGGGCGGAGGCGACAATCTCTACCTCTCCTCCATTCTGGCTCTGAGACCTGACACTGGCGAGTTGGTCTGGCATTACCAGACCACTCCCGGCGACTCATGGGACTATACTGCAACGCAGCACATGATTCTGGCCGATCTCGAAATTGGAGGCCGGCAAAGAAAGGTGTTGATGCAGGCCCCCAAGAACGGCTTCTTCTACGTCCTGGACAGGAAGACCGGAGAGTTAATCTCCGCCGAAGCATACGTTCCGATGACATGGGCGAAGGGGATCGATAAGACCACGGGGCGCCCGATCGAGGATCCTGCCGCGCGTTACCAGAAGTCGCTGGCGCTGATCAAGCCGGGACCCCTTGGAGGTCATAACTGGCAGCCGATGTCATTCAGCCCTCAAACCGGGCTGGTCTACATCCCGGCACAGGACCCGTTCTTTGTCTACGCCCAGGATCGAAAGTTCGAATTCAAGCCGGGGGCGTGGAACACGGGCATCGACTTCACTCTCTTCAAGGACGCCCCGCCTCCAATTCCAATCGTCGGGCATCTGCTTGCATGGGACCCCGTCAACCAGAAGGAACGATGGAGGGTTCAGTACGACAGCATCTGGAACGGCGGCACGCTCGCGACGGCGGGCAACCTGGTGTTCCAGGGAACAGCCGATGGGCGCTTCGTTGCCTACAGCGCTGACAAGGGGGAGAAGTTGTGGGAGGTTGCGGTCGGGACCGGCGTGATTGCGGCACCGGTGACGTATGAATTGGATGGCGTGCAATATGTTTCGGGTATGGCCGGCTGGGGAGGCACGTTCGCTCTAACCGGAGGCTCCGCAACCGGTGGGGCGGCGGCGCCGGGCAGGCTGCTTACCTTCGCGCTGAACGCGACGCAGCCGCTGCCGGTCGTGGCGGCTCGAAGACCTTCCGCTACGCTCATCGACTTCGATGCTTCGCCTGAGCGAATCGATACGGGCGCCGGCTTGTATGCGCGGTGGTGCGCCGTCTGTCATGGGCTGCTGGCTTCGGGTGGGGGCGGAGTTCTTCCGGATCTCCGATACTCTCAGCCGGCCGTCTTCGGCAGGTATCGGCAAATTGTGCTCCAGGGGGCAAAGTCGAGCGCGGGGATGCCATCATTCCAGCAGTGGCTCAATGTAGAGGATGTGGACGCGATTCAGGCCTACATACTTAAGCGGCGATATGAAGTTTCGGTGAAGAGGTAGAGACCGTTGCTCCACCTGCCCGGACACGCCCCGGACACTCATTGACGATTGGATCAAGGCTATTGATAGTGATCCGCTGTGGGGAGGTCTACTCGTGAAGGGAAGCCCCGGTGAGTCCGCCGGATGGGAGACGACTCAATGCGGCGGCAGGGGCGAGGCGCCGACTTCACCTGAGGCGTATCGAAACACAGCAAGGCGCATGCCCGTGACGCGGCGATCGCCGAGATACTGCCATTGCTTTGTGCCCTGTGGGGTTGCCGGGTAGATCTCACCAGCCACGAGCTCGGTTGGCAGATGCTTGATCCCTCTTGGGAAAACCTGCAAGTACTCATCAGAATCGATCACGACTACAAGACGCGGCACCTCATCAGAATGATTCGCAAACGACCACGCTCTCAACGCTTCCATCGTGGTCTTCACCCGGGCAAGTTCCCGTATCAAGGTCAACTGAGCGAGCCTGCCATCGCGGAATAAGCTATACATCTGTCGGCCGTCACGCTCGAGGCGCGCAAGCTCCTGCGAGACCTTTGGTCCGGGCTTCCACTTCCTGATCTCGTCTTTGACCTGGCCGGCACCCTCAGCCTGGGGCTGGATAGTCAGCAAAATCATAATGACGGGGGCGATCAACATGATTACTGGAGTAACGCGAGCGATGAACTAAGATATCCAGCGCCTTTCAAGAGGCGCCAGCCATCATTGGCTGAAACAGTATCGCTTAATGAAAAGACCTAATGAGTACAGTTTTCCGGACGGTGGTCGAGGAGCTCGGGCGAGTTCGAAAGGCCAAATCCGCACGCTGAAGGTGAGAGTTGGAGTGTGAGCCGGCGTTGTGTGCGGACCGCTCCGATCGAGGCTGAGTTCAGAGTGATGGGCTTGTATTGGGTGTTCGGCGCGCGATTCCTTCCGAGACCTACCATCCGCTAATCTCGCGAATAGCTGCGAATCGACAAGACCGGACGAGTCAACGGCTCCCGTGGCCATCGTCGAGCGGCTCTTTTGTTAGCACCTCTGTTCACCAAGAGGAAGGGCCTTAGCGAAGATTCGCGTTATTCGCGGATCTCCTCGGTTCGCGCGTCGAACGGCGGATCACTGGATGTAGACCTTAGTCATCTTCACCGGGGAGAGAGGGCGGTCCCCCGGCCCGTTGGGCCCGCCTGCGATCTTGTCCACCGTATCCATACCCTCGATGACGCGGCCGAATATGGTGTACACGGGTTGGAGAGCAGTGCTCTTATGCATAATGAAAAACTGGCTCCCGCCGGTCTCAGGTCGGCCCGTGTTGGCCATCGCCACAAGGCCTCGTTTGTAGCCACCTTGATAGATTGGCGAACCAGGCTTGACTTCGTTTGGGAGAGGCCGGCCAGTAGCGGTCTCGCCGCCGCTGCCATCGCCCTTCGGATCCCCTCCCTGGATCATGAAGCCGGAAATCACCCTATGAAAGATCGTGCCGTCGTAGCGCCCTTGCTCAGCGAGCTCTTTAAAGTTCTCGGCCGTCTTTGGAGCTTCGTTCGCCAGCAATTCGATTTTTATGGTGCCTTCGCTCGTTTCGATTACGGCGATCCTGTTGTCGGCAGAGGGCTGGGCGCTCGGAGGCTGGCTCGTCGAGGGCTCCTGCTTATTGCTGCATGCAGCGATAACTAACGCGATTGCGATTACTAAACCAAGAGACCATCTTCGTGGTGAGAAACTGTGCGGCATCAACAGGTTCCTCCAAACAATGAGCGGCGCCCGAGGCGTCAACCCAGACTTGGCGCGCCTCGCCTGCCGCTCATTCATTCTAGTTCTATATGGTTGTACGAACGGGTTCGACCTCGCTCAGGCCGTGCTATTCGTTCTTCTTCTCTGCCATCTTCGCCTTGTACATGCTCAAGCAGCCGTCGCAGCAGAAATAGATCTTGCGCCCATCCTGCTCCACGAAGCGGGTCTGGTCGGGTATCTTTTCCTTGGTGATCGGGCAGATCTCGTTAGCCGTGATGGCTTCCCGGTCCTCCTTTGAGAGCTTGGCGACGTATGTCTCGGGGTCCTTCTCAAACATAGTCACGCAGCCCTGACAACAGAAGTACACATACTGGCCTTTGTATTCGGTCCGGAATTTCTCGCTTACGGCGGCGTTCATGACAGGGCATAGCTTGTTCGTAACGGCTTTCTTGTCGCCGTCACCCGCGGCGGCCACCATTGCACCCATCGCAAACGTCATCAACAGAAAGAGACCAACTCCAATCTTGCGCATACAATCGAACTCCTTTGTTTTTCTTTCACAGCGGCGAACTGTGATTATAGCGGTTGGTTCAAACGCGTGCAAAGGCGAACCGGGCGCCTTGGGCTCTCAGTGTATGTAAATCTCGAGCACGCGATTCTGAAGCTGGGGGTCGTAGATCACCGACACCACGTCGCCTTCGTCAAGCTCCGCCGCAGTAATCATTTCGTCTTCGCTCGAATCACCTGATAGCAAGCCCAACAGGTCTACGCCCCCCGCCCGGGCAGTAGCGTGACCGACCAGGTCGT
Source organism: Blastocatellia bacterium (assembly GCA_041483295.1). Classification (GTDB taxonomy): domain Bacteria; phylum Acidobacteriota; class Blastocatellia; order UBA7656; family UBA7656; genus DASYSA01. The sequence continues at coordinate 4,456 of JBGPFL010000245.1, forward strand.
TCTCTCTGGCGAGCACTGTCACCTCGCCGAATTCTTTTGCGGGTTTGACCGTGATCAACAGCATGCCTTTGCTCGGAGCCTTGATCTTAACGACCTCGCCCCGAACTGCGAGCAGTTGTCTGGCGCCCGAGTTCTGCGAACCAGCGCCAGGAGATCCGCTTTTCGTCCCGCTTTGCGGCGATTGTAGGAGAAGCAAGCTCGACAGAACCACTGATAGTGTTACGACATGGTGCATGTGCTGATACCCGGTGTGAAATCCAATTCCAATCACTAGATGAATCGGGGGAGATGTGCGAAAACAGTCTGTATGCTACTACGGGCGGGCGAGGGCTTCAAGGATTCGTCTCGCGTTTTTCGTTTCGCGTTTCTCGTTTTTCGTCGCGGTCGCTCGTTGCGTCATTAGAAGGCAAGAACGAGAAACGCGAAACGACAAACGCGAAATGAGTCTCCTGAGTGCACCTATGCTTGCAAGCTAATAGGGTGTGTGTTAGACATTGAGTGTATTTGAATCCATAGTTTCTACTCGAGCTCATAATGAAAATAAGAGGAACTCTATGCGTGGCAAGATTGCAATATTCATTGATGGTAACAACTTATTTCATGCAGCGAGATCGGTTGGCGTCGAGATCGATTACGCAAAGTTTTTGAACTTCCTCCGAGGTGACGCCCCCCTCCTCAGGGCTTTCTTCTATACCGGGGTCGATGAGAAGGCCGAGCGCCAGCAGGGATTTCTGCTGTGGATGCGACGGAACGGATACAGAGTTGTTGAGAAGGAGCTCAAGACCTACGCCGATGGCACCAAGAAGGCAAACCTCGATGTCGAGATCGCGGTCGACATGCTTTCGCTCGCCGACAAGTATGAGACGGCAGTGCTGGTCTCAGGCGATGAGGATTTCGCCTATGCAATAAATGCTGTCGCCTACAAAGGCGTGCGCGTTGAACTGGCAGGCTTCCGAAGCAACACCAGCCCGCGCTTGATCGACGTGGCCGATCAGTTCATCGAACTCGACGCCCACATCGATGAGATCACCAAAGCCGACAGCCGATACGGGACTCATAACCACAACCATTACCACTCTCCCGGTTCGCAGCCGCGCCATTCTGGAGCCCTCACCCGAGTGCGAGACGAAGCAGATGATGAGCCCGAGACTTCACAAGAGAACTGAAAACGAAGCGCGGTCAAACAGTGAATCTCTTTGATCAACCCTGTTCGCTTGAGGGATGAATGTTGTCCGCAGATGCGGCGCAAGGCGGTCTGCTGAAAGAGTCTCTCCTCATCCCGCATAACAGGAAGGCTAGAGGACCGCATCTAGTACTCAGGTCACGTTTGGTATTGATGGACGTTCGGGTGGTGTCCTGGTTTGCAATCATTCTCCGCGCCACCTCTGCGTTCTCCGCGTCTCTGCGGTGAATGCCCGGCAAAAACCTCACCGCCGAGGCGCAGAGAACGCCGAGATAGCGCAGAGAGGTGAAACCAGGACACCACATCAACTCCAATGTGACTGACTATTAGCACTAGCCGAAACAGCTTCCGTTTTGATGTGTCACTGTGCGTGCTTCTGAGAGCGCGACGAAGGCGCCCGGCCTCATCGTGACTCTTATATCTCGGCGTCGCCGCCGGCGATCAAAGCTGCCGACACCTCAGTGCGGATACAGGCGGCTCGGTGGCCCGGCCGGTGCTCAACCAGCGGTGGCTTCTCCTGCTTGCATTCCTCTATCGCGATCGGGCAACGCGTGTGAAACCTGCACCCTGACGGAGGGTTAATGGGTGTAGGGACGTCACCCTTCAGTCGGTCGAGCGGACGCCTGGCGCGTGGGATCGGCACGGGGATCGATGCCAGCAACGCTTGGGTGTAAGGATGCAGCGGGTGGGCGAATAGCTCTTCGGTCTCGGCCTCCTCGACTATCTCACCAAGATACATGACCGCGACCCGATCTGCGATGTGTTTGACCACCGCCAGGTCATGCCCGATGAACAGATAGGTCAGTTCGAATCTCTGTTGAAGTTCTTTGAGCAGATTGAGTATCTGCGCTTGAATCGAGACATCCAGCGCCGATACGGCTTCGTCGCAGACTATGAACTTAGGCCTTAGCGCCAGCGCGCGGGCTATACCGATGCGCTGTCGCTGGCCGCCGGAGAATTCGTGGGGGTAACGATTCGCCGACTCCGGCGCAAGTCCCACCACTCTCAGAAGCTCTTCGACGCGCTCTCTCACCTGCCGCCTGACTGCTGAGGATAAGCGTGATCGCGAAGCCGGTGGATTGGCTTCGATTCCATGGACCAGCAGCGGCTCCTCCAGCATCGCCCGCACGGTCATTCGAGGGTTAAGGGAGCCAAACGGATCCTGGAAGATGATCTGCATGTCGCGGCGCAGCGCTCTCATCTCCCTGGCGTTCATACTGAACACGTCGTGGCCGTCGAAGATCACTCGACCGCTCGTGGCCTCGATCAGCCTCAGTATTACCC
>JBGPFL010000246.1:0-6910 GCA_041483295.1 Blastocatellia bacterium
AATCGGACCACGATACACGTATCCCCCGGTGATCGAACAACGCCCCGAAGTGTGGCCGTAGTCTGCAATGGGAAGAGTGAAGCCAGGCGCGCCGCAGAGAGTCGGGTCGAGGTTGGTACACTGGAAGCCCTCGAATACGCGCCACCCGTAGTTCCCACCCAGCGTGACGATGTCGATCTCTTCCCTGGCGCCTTGCCCAACGTCGGCAACGTAGAGCTGCCCTGTCATTCTATCGAACGAGAACCGCCAGGGGTTGCGAAGTCCGTAGGCGTAGATTTCGTCGCGGCCCGGAGTGGAACCGAAGAATGGATTATCGGGCGGCGATGAGTAAAACGCGGGACCGTTTGGTTGGTCGATGTTAATGCGTAGTATCTTGCCGAGGAGCTCGTTCTTGTTCTGCGCCCGATTGCCGGGATCGTTGCCCGACCCGCCATCACCCATTGCGATGTACAGAAAGCCATCGGGCCCAAACTCGATCATCCCACCGTTGTGATTGGCGAACGGTTGATCAATAGTAAGGAGCACCCTCTCGTTCATATCCGCGATATTCGGATCGGTCGCCGACACGTGGTACTCCGCAATGACGGTGGCGCCGTCGGGCTGCCGCGTGTAGTCAACGAAGAAGCGGTGATTGGTGTTGAACTGCGGATGAAATGCGAGTCCCAGTAGGCCCTGCTCGCCTCCTGACAGCGCTCTCGACGTGATGTCGAGAAAAACCGTAGGCGAGGTTTGTCCCGGCCGGAGCACTTGTATTCGACCCGGCTGTTCAACCACAAAGAGCCGGTTGCTGCCATCGTGCGCGTGTGTGACGTACAACGCAGTGGATAGCCCTGAGATCAGCACAGGTTGAAGCTGTATAGTTATGACAGGCGCCACTGGGGCTTTCGGACTGGCATAACAAAGCCCTAGAAAACTCAATGGCACAAGTGCCACGTAGGACAGATCTCTTATACGCAGCCTGGTCATGGACTTTCCCCCAATTCGGCTTTTGCCACTCATTATCTCAGCGGCACGAGCATTGATCAAAGGAAACTAAGCCAAGGCCTCCTTCTGGAGGCCAAGCTACAATCGGGGCAAGTCTATTTACCGAGTAGGCAATTACTATGTGAGGTTCGGGTCGAGACGCCGCGGATCTGATGCTCCACGTCCACATCAACATCAGATCGCGCGGCCCTCCCAGTGCTGATGGTGCGCCTCAAGGGCGCTCCTCGCGGACATGCCTTAACGACGCCTTCAGAGTGTTGGTACAAACTCAATACAGCCGTTCCGCGTCCTGCCCTTTCCGCGGTGCCGGCCCGTTGGGCTAATTCTGACTCAGGTTGTTCGGAACCCGGGTATCTCCAGCCTGTCCCCACTGAAGAAAGATATAAGACGCATAAGCCGACGATGATTTCGGAACGATCCAGACTCCATTGGAGGACCGCCATGTGCCGGGCTCTGCCTTCCCATCTCCGTCGAAATCTCCGACAACGGGAGTATCGCCGAGGCTCGGCCATCCCGCCGGAACAAACTGCGCCTGGGTGAAGTCGTAGTTTGTGCTTGATTTCAGGATGGCATAGGCGGCGCTCTGCGCTCCTGATGGAGGAACAACGTAAGCCAGGTCCGCTCTGCCGTCTCCGTCAAAGTCGGCAACTATCGGCGAAAGCCCGGCCCCTCCCCAACTGAAGTATTGCGCGCTGGTCAGGCTGAACGATTGGGATGATTTCAAAACGCCCGACAATCCCGCGCGATAAAAACCTAGGTCCGATTTTCCGTCGCCATCGAAATCTCCAACTATAGGCGTGTCACCTGCCTGTCCCCACTGAACAAAGATATACGAAGTATAGTTAGAGGATGATTTCGGAATGATCCAGACTCCATTGGATGAGCGCCAGATGCCCGGATCTGCTTTGCCATCCCCGTCGAAATCTCCAACAACGGGAGTGTCGCCGAGGCTCGGCCATCCTGCCGGCACGAACTGGGCCTGGGCGAAGTTATAGTTTGTGCTTGATTTCAGAATGGCATAAGCGGCGCTCTGCCCACCCGATGGAGGAACAATGTAAGCCAGGTCTGCTTTGCCGTCTCCATCAAAGTCAGCGATTATCGGCTCAATCCCAGCCCCTCCCCAACTGAAGTACTGCGCGCTGCCCAGGCTGAACGATTGTGAGGACTTCAAAGCGCCCCACACTCCCGCACGGTAGTAGGATATGTCCGATCTCCCGTCGCCATCCACGTCGAACGCTGCCTTTCGACTCGGAGGTGCTGTGACGTTAATGGCAACGTTTGTAGACGCATTCCCAAAATAGCCTGAGGCGTTTGCCATCCGCCACTGGAAGTTATATGTGCCCGGGATCGAAGGCGCGAGGACATTGAAAGTGAATGTCGCTTGAGCACCGGGAGCGGTGGGCGAAGCCAGGTTTACCCTGTTCAATCCCCAGGTGCTGTTACCCTGCGGATTCTGCGAGCCGAGGTAGTAACTACCGGCAGCCCATGTGGTGGTGCCACTGTTAGTCATCGTAACCGACACCGGGTAAGTCACACCTCCAACCATCGAAGCAGCAACAGTCTGCGATACGAATCCCGCATCATCCGTGCTGGCGGCGCCAACCTGAATGGGAACATTCGTGGACATCTGCCCGAAAAAGAGCGCCCCAAGATCCTGGTAGAGCTGCCACTGAAAGTTGTAGACCCCCGGAGTCGATGGTGCGGTCATCGTGAATGTGGCATCGAGTTGCTGCCCGGGTGCGATCACGAAATTGATCAGTGACACTGCATTGTAGCCGCCGGCTCCGCCCCAGGTGGTATTGAGCGGCGGGTTCTGGCTTGCGATGTAGAAGTTGGCACCGCTCCAGGTCTGGGTGCCTGTGTTTAGCCACCTCATGCTTATGCTAAAGTTTTGCCCCGGCGTGAGCGAGGCCGGCACCGTTTGCGATACGAACTGCGAATTGTATGGGATGCCCGCTGCGCCCACGACGATGGTAAACGCCTTTTGAGCGGTCGCCGACGCGCTGTCTGTCACTTTCGCGGTGAAATTATAAGTCCCCACTGTGGTCGGCGTGCCCGATATGGATCCGTTGCTTGCAGTCAAGCCGAGTCCAGGCGGCAATACGCCAAGACCCGCTACGATGCTCCAGGTGTAGGGCGTCGCGCCTCCCGTAGCCGCAAGCGTCTGCGAGTATGCTGTGCTAACCGTTCCGTTCGTTAGTGGCGAGACAGTGGTGATCGAGAGCGGGCCACCTCCCCCGCCCGAGCCGGGGTAGATCGCGATGATTCCATTCACATCATCGGTTTTTAGGGACGCGCAGCGGCCGTCAAAGTGCGCTATGTAGTACATCGTAGCGATCTGATCGCTGGAGCTCGGCGTGCCTGGAAAGCCGGGGTCCCAGGAGTGGTGCAGCCCAAGCGAGTGGCCCATCTCGTGCGTCGTGATCTCCTGAACGTTACAGTGATTGCCGAAATAGGAGCTCGAGTAGGGATTAAACGAAATGTTGCCCTCCAACGCCTTATAAAAGGTCACGCCATTGATCACCCTGGTTACCGACGTCGTATAGTTCGCGATGCTCGCCACTGCCAGAATGCCTTCGCTGCCGGCCTGAAAGTACCCGTCGCAATTGTTGAATGAGATTGTATTGTGACCGTCCAACGCGAAGAGTCCGCAGCCGGCGGTGCTCCCGCCGCTGGTCACGCGTAACGAGCACCCAGGCACCGCTGACCAGGCGGCCATCGCGGCAACGGCGTCGTCGAGAACCTGTGGATTGGGCGCGCTATCGGGATTGGTCAGGAACACAACCGGCTGCCCGGTATCAGCTTCAAACCACCGTATCGGTGGATTCCAAAAGTGAAACTGAGGCTCTATCTCACCCTTCGACCAGGAGGGGTGATACTCCGCCGGCTGTTTCAACACGGGAACGCTGCTGTAATACTTCGCCTCGAATTCCTGCGACTGGGCCAGGTTTGCCGCCAGTCGCTCCTGCACCATCCGAGTGTACGCTGCCAATTCCATCCGATCTGTTACGGTCCCGTTCGACGGATCGCTGCCGGCGATCGCTGCGCTCCCACTGTCCGGCCCGCTTCGGGAAACAATCTGCTCGCCGGTCCTGGGATCTGTGAAGATTGAAAACTTCCCAAGGAACATCTGGTGGACTCGCAGGCTTCCATCTCCCCATGTATCGAGGTATAGGATCACATGTTCGCCCCTGGTGAACTGTGGTATGCCGAAAACCAGGCTGCCCTGGTCTCCGACTAGTCCGCCAGGCTCCTTCAATACAATACGGCGGGTCGTAACCTGTCCTTTCAGCACTTCATCCACTTTCAAGGTGATGTACGTGTAGATGGACTTATGCTGCTCGTCAAAGGCGCTGACAACTGAGACTACCTTTCCCTTCACAATCGCTCGCGCCTTAGTAATCATCTCGTCGTCGGTCTGGACGATGACCGTTGTAGCGAGACTCGTCTGGGCCAGTGCCAATAAGGTAATGAGGAATATTAGTGCTCGGATCGATCTGTGCTTAAGAACGCGCTCCATACTTGCCTCCCGAGCGGTAGTCGCTTACCCCTCGATCGTTAGACTAGAAACCGATAGACCTGGACACTGCCCGATGACGCGACGCGTTCCTACAAGCCGGCTCGTTCAACGCAAGGTTCGAAATAGAAGGCTGGCTTCGCCTCTCGTAATCAACAGTATTGCTTAATCGCCGGGGGCTGGGCCGAAGTTTATGGAGCAACCTTTATACCGCTTACCCGCTTCCTTCCGCGTGTGAGGTCACGCCGGCATCGGAACAGGGAGCGAAACGGTATCCGGCCCTATAACTGCTTGGGGCTAGAGAGCTTCGGGTGGCAGAATTCAAACATACTGGCTCGACGTTGTCAATTGTGAAGACCCGGACCGCATGAGGGTCAACTGGCTCTCTTACCCCGTTGGGTTAGCTCAACCGTGGTGGCAGCGGATTTCAGTTGAGGGGCATTTCACAGTTTCTGTAACACGGTCTCAAATTGTGTCACACTCTGACGCTCGGCGAGCGGCTTCAGTGAATGCGGACCCTTGATGTCGTGGACGAAATAGCCAGGGCGCCCGCTATTGAGCCGATCGCGCAAATCTGAGTGTAGCTCGATGGCATCAATCCCTCCCTACTTAGGCATCTCTGTAATGTAGACGACTGATAAGCAAGCCACTGGGTAGGCCGGTCAGTGGGCGAAGACTCCTTCTCGAATCGCTCCGGGGAACGGTATCGGCCTGCGGCGTGTCGTACGTTAATGCAGGGTTAGTTACTTCCACCCGGCCGCGTGAATGGCAGCATCAGGGTTTCGAGTTGATCGGTTGGCCGGTCGATCTTGCGATCATCACCTCTACCCGCTTCAGCATTTCAAACAGAAGCCCTTCTTCCTTCTTGTCGCTCCGATTCACGGCGCCGGCATCAACGGTCATTGAACCGATCAGAGTCTTGATCGTAACGAAGAACTGTGACTGGTTCCCGCGCTTCGACACATCAATAGTAAATGCGCGCTCGTCCTTGTTGGAGAAGCGCGTAGTGATCGGCTCGTCCTTGCCCACAGCTTCTTCCGTGAACGCAAACTTCCTTGCCTCGAGCAAGAGCTCCCGAAAAGTGTAGAGCTGGCCGATGAACAACGTACCAGAAACAGATCTTTCCTCTCCATCCGAAAGAATCAGGGCAAAGTCAGTTAGACTCTCGCTATTTTGATCCAGAGAGAACCGCGCGGTCGATGCCGGTTTGCGCGTTCCCTGGGCAGCTCTGCTGGTCTTCACACTTGCAAAGTCTCTCCAGGAGGCCGGCCCGGCATTTGAAATCAGCACACTGAACGCGGCCACAATTGAGAAGCTCGCCGCTCCGGTAAATCTCATAAGCACCTCGTGATGGTCCGCATGATATAGAATACCCTTGAGTACGCGCAAGCTTGTCGGCCGAGCGGCCTCCATCTCATCTCTAAAGCCAAGGTCGGCCTCCACCGCGCTAGAAGTAGAAGGGTCGTGTTCACGGGAGGCGCCGGACCGGGAGGATCACAGTCGCGAATCCTCATCTGCAAACCTCGACGAACCTGGCTGAGAAGTTCCCTTTGCACGCCCAGGCGCGCTCGCGGGTCATGCGCCTCAGTGTGTGCTCAAGGGTCCCGATGCGGGAAGGCGACACGGCCGGAGGACCTTCAGCTCTTGTCTATCGAAAAGAACGCCGCTAGCATCTGTCTCCCGACCGTCTGATCCCTGGAAGGTTTTAATGCCCTTGCCGCAGCCCCGATCCAAGCTCGACTCGCTGCTCTGGCGCGCCCTGACCCGGTATGGCCGAATCAAGTATCGCTACCTGTTGCCGATCTATCGCCTCTTCGGGCTTGCGCCCAGTGAGCGGGCGGCATCCGGAAGGAGGCCCTCCAGGACTCTTCAAGGAGCGCGGATCCTCTCTCGATTCTTGAATCGCGCCGATCGTCGCTCCCATCGAGATCAACTGGAGGCGGTTCAGGGGAGGGTGCGCAACAGTAAGGGAGCGATCATCTTTCTGCCTTCTATCGGATGGGAAATCGTCAACACTCAGCGATCTCATCACCTTGCGCGGGAGTTTGCCAGACAAGGCTACGTTTCGCTCTATGACTGCAGCAATGCCTATGACGACGTGAGCGGTTTCAAGGAGATCGAGCCAAACCTCTATCTCTGTCGAGTCGAGCAAGCTCTGTTGCACGAGGTGCCTGAAGCGATCCTCTGGGCGTTCAGTTACAACTTCGATCAAAGGGACCGTTATCCTGAGGCCACGCGTATCGTCTACGATTGGATCGATGACCTCGAGGTGTTTCCTTTCGAACGCCGCTTTCTAGAGAACAATCACGCGCGCGCATTGGCAGAGGCAACGCTCGTACTAACGGTCGCGCGAAAGCTGCACGAGCTGGCCCTCGAAGTCCGACGGGATGCGCTCTACCTGCCGAACGG
>JBGPFL010000247.1:0-6905 GCA_041483295.1 Blastocatellia bacterium
AAATGACCTTAGCCGAAATCACGAATATTGAAACGCGGGTGAGAAGCGAGCTTTACCCATGAGCGCTCGTGGATTTGACGAAGCGCCAAACGAGGAAGCTGGGGTCTACGGGGAGCTGGCAACCAGCCCCACGAATGGATGGATACACATAGAGGGACAAGACGTAAGTTGCAGCTTGTCAACTCGACGATGCCGATGCCACTTGGCTCGAAGCAATCTGCAACTGCAAAGGAGGGGACATGAAAAATACTGTAGTGCGCAACACGTTTCTAGCAGGCTTCACCTTAATCACTGTTATCCTCGTGGGCAGTCTGAGTACGGTCTTAGCGCAAGGCTCGGACAATCGGACAATTGATCAGGCTCAACGGGCTGTCAGGCAGCGAATTGTCAGTCAGGAGGGCGGGCGCAACGTGACTGTGGTTTTTAACACCGATGCCCAAACGGATCTCAGATCGCGAAACGCGGTTCGCGTCCGTGGCACGGGCACGTTTTCACGTACCAACGATTCACGTCGCTACAACGATCCACGGAATAACGATTCGCGGTATGACGGCGGAAGGTCGAGAGACTTCTCCTACGAAGCAATAGTCAACCCCTACCGCTACGGCAGTGTGTCCGGCGTCAGGTACGACCTGGCAAGCGATCGTTCCGGCAATGGCCGTTGGAACGATGGCCGAGGCAACGGCGCCGACAACGATGGCCGTGGGAACAACGGCGGCTTCGGGGCCGGCAACCGGCCGAATGGCCGCGCGACCTATTCCGGACCAATCATGAACCGGCACAGTAATAAAGCTCTGGATGTTACCGAGCGGAGCAATCGAGACGGCGCCGACATCCAGCAGTGGAGCTACGCCGATCAGCCCAATCAGAACTGGGAAATCATAGACCTCGGCAACGGCGAAAGTGCCATCATCAGTCGGCAAAGCGGCAGGGCGATCACTGTACAGGGCGGCAGGGACAACAACGGCGCAAACATCATCCAGCAGAGTTGGAGAGGTAGCCCGCAACAGCGCTGGCGCCTGGAGCGGGTTGGCAGTGACTACTACCGGATCGTGAGCGTGGACAACGGCAAGTGTCTCGACGTAACCCAGGCAGGCAAACAAGACGGGGCCAACATCCAGCTATGGGATTATGCCAATCAGGCCAATCAACAGTGGAGGCTTCGCCGATAGCCAGGCGTCGATCAACCTTTTCCGCGGGGTCCGCTCCCCTTCGAGTTCTTTGCGGGGAGCGGACGGTCGGCGCAAACAAGCAGGGCGATTCGAAGGAACTAAACTACCCTGGTTTTGAATCAGGTTGCGGCTGCGTCGGACTCTCGCTCCATGTTGCAGACTGGCCGACGATCTCATCGCTTGAGATCAGCGACCACGCTGACAGTCTCGTCAGGCTTCACCTCGATGCTCTTCTGAAAAGCCTTGTAGCCGTTGAGCTCGAGATGGACCGTGTACCTGCCGGGAGCGACATCGGTGATCGTAGTGGGAGTCGCCCCCCGAACCTGGGGACGACCAAATCCCCCGCCCTCATCTTCCGAGATGAGCATTATCGTCGCGCCCATTGGCCTCGATCCAACTTTGATACCGCCCAGCCCCGGCTTGCTCTGACCCTGAGGCAGGATCAGTGGCGTAGCAGGTTCGGAGCGGGGTGATGAGTTCGCATTCTGGTCGCCCAGGTCGGGCTGGCGCTGTGTACAGCCAGTTATCCACGATAAGCTCATGCAAACCACTGCAAGGGCGGCAACGCGACCGACTCTCTCCATCCTCTTCACTCCTCCTCCGCAAGCAGAGTGTTCGACCAGTCTCATCTGAGACCGGGTAACAATACAGCATCAGGCACTGGCCCACAAAGTCTTCGGGCTTGTGCGTCTCTCGCTTAGTCACTACTGTAGAGGGACCTCAGCTTCAACGCATCAGTCGAGGAGTCACAGGAACGGTTCCTATGCAGTTACTGCTTCGCAATTTGCTCTTCATCAATTATGCGGTTGCGCCTGAACGAGTGCGACAGCTGGTTCCCTCGCAGTTCGATCTTGAGACGAGGCAAGACGAGCGGGGCAATGCTCGAGCTTTTGTATCCGCCGTGCCATTCGAAGTGGCCGAGATCAGATCGAGTGCGCTTTCGATGCCCGGCCTGCGTTTCAACCAGATTAACTATCGCGCCTATCTGATCTCCCCCGAGGGCGGGGCTGTCTATTTCCTGGGTTTGAAGGTCGGCTCACGCATGGTAGCAGCATCGGCCAGCTTCCTGCACCTGCCTGTGAGCTACGAAGCAATCGGGTTGAGCGTCAGTGCCGAGACCGTCGGAGACGTAAGCCGAGCGCTGCGCTATGGCGTCGAGGCTGAAGGGCTGGCGGCCTACGTCTCCCTCGAAGCCGGCGGGGCGAGCTCCAACGCCGTAAGCGACCCTGCGGTCAGCTCCGAATTCATAAGCGAGCGACCTGTCGGATTCATCCGATCGACAGGCGGCGACACCTACAAGATCGCTGTTGAACACCCGAGACTCGAAGCCGTGAGAGCGCGAGTCGAGAGCGTCAGGTCGCCGCTGCTGGAATCGCTCGGCATCCTGGACCCGGGCGGATCCGAAATGCCGCACTCGGTTCTCTATGTCAAGGAAGCTCTATTCGATGCTGGCACCCCGACGAAGTGGCCGGTTTGAAGTCTGGATGGTTGCAAAACGAAGGGTCATTATCGAACTTAGTCCCATATTCAACTGCACCCTTCCAACACCCACTGGAATACACTCGGTTGGCTCAGGGCACGGTCTGGCACTATAATTCATCAGCGCTTTTCTTGAAGAGGTTGCTCAAGATGTTATTCGCAAAAGAGACTAGAAACATTGGGACAATCTTGATTGCAGGTGCTCTTATTGCGTTCGGACCAATAGCAAACGCGGATGGGCAGGCAAATCGCACTGGTTCTGCGCGTGTTTCGGAGTCCGAGGAGTCCTCCATTCTGACCGTGTCGAGCGCGTCAAAGTCTCCAGGGGTTAAACGGGCGTTCGAACAAGCGGCTAGCCGGAACGCGGTCCTGCAGTCCGAGTTGAGCTGGTTCTTCGGAGGCAGATCGCAACGCGGATGGTATCTCTACACCCCGCTCATCTCGTCGATGATCGGCGCCGAGGATCACCCCGCAAGTGCGCGCTTCGCTCTGAAGTTGTCCGGCTGGCAGCGCGCAAATGGACTTCAGCAGAGCGGGGTTTTGGACGAGAAGACCTGGTCACAGATGGTGACTGCTCTGCAAGCGAGCCGGCTGCGGAGTCTAACCGCTCCGACTGATGACAAGCTGGTGACCGCGCCGATCTCGGACTTTTATGATCCAACCCGCGCCGAAGAGCTTCGTAGAGTCGAGCGCCGGACCTACCAGGCGTACCGGCGCATGATCAAAGCCGCTGCGGCCGACCGGTCGCTCAAGCTTGCCCCTGGTGAGAAGTACTTGAAGATAATCTCCGCGTTTCGATCCCAGGAGTATCAGGACCAGCTTCGCAGGCAATCCCCTTCCGCCGGGCGCGCGGGGCTCGCAATCAACAGCCACCATCTCACCGGACGCGCGCTTGATCTCTATGTGGGCGGAGAGCCCGTCAGCACGAAGGATGAGAACCGCGCTCTTCAGATCAAAACTCCAGCTTATCGGTGGCTCGTGAAGAACGCAGCCCGTTTCGGGTTCCAGCCGTACTTCTATGAGCCATGGCACTGGGAATACGTCTCCTATTAGATCGCAACAGCGACATAAGCGCAGAGCGCAAGCCTAACGCCAAAGAAAAGAAATGCCACAGCTCGTCAGCGTCGTGGCCCCCCTGGGTGAACACCTGCATTGCGCCGGTCGATCCATCATGTAATGCTTGGGCTGTCCATTACAGCGTGGTCTGTGGAAATGGTGTGAGCGACACTCTCGAAAAAGTTACGAGCTTCATCGAGCGGCGACGACTGCTCGAAGGCGCCGGGGGCGTGTTGGTTGCCGTGTCTGGCGGACCTGATTCCGTAGCCCTGCTGGACATCCTCGTGAGCCTTCGACCCGCTGCCGGTCTTCACGTTGCGCATCTCGATCATATGCTTCGCGGGAGGGAATCGGCTGAAGACGCCAAATTCGTTCGTGCTCTGGCCAAGCGGCTGGGGCTGCAATCGACCGTGCGCAAAGCGGACGTGCGCAAGGTCGCGAAGGAATCCGGGAGGGGCGTCGAAGAGATTGCGCGGGAGCTCCGGTACAGTTTTCTGCTGCGGACGGCGCAGAGGGCCGGCTGCGACCGCATCGCTACCGGGCACACAATGAGCGATCAAGCCGAGACCTTGCTGATGCGGTTGGCGCGAGGCTCCGGGTTGCGCGGCCTTGTTGGTATGCGTCCGATGATGCAGGCCCATCTATTCGAGTGGGAAGAGGGAGAGAATGGGAGCGTGGGAGAATGGGAGAATGGGAGAGTGGGAGAATGGGAGAGTGGGAGAATGGGAGAATGGGAGAGTGGGAGAGCAGGAGAAGCAGACACCGCGGTTCGCCCTGTCTCCCACTCTCCCACTCCCCCACTCTCCCCTTCTCCCCTTCTCCCCGTCTCCCCTTCTTCTCCTCACCCACTCCTGATCCGGCCGCTCTTGTGCATCACAAGAGAGGAGGTCGAATCCTATTGCCGCGCCCGCGAACTCCCAGTCCGCATCGATGCGAGTAACCTGAGCGCGGACTTCACTCGCAATCGGGTGCGCAACGACGTGCTTCCGGCACTGCGAGAGGTAAACTCGCACGTCGTCGAGCACATAGCTGGAACCGCCGAGATCATTGCCGACGATCAGGACGCACTCGACGATCTGGCGTCGTCGCTACTGGATCGGGCCCGTCAGCTTCGAGTGCTCGCGGATGTTGCGACGGCGGGTTCAGCCTATTCGGTTGCAGCCTTGCTCAGCCAGCCCGCAGGGCTACGGCGCCGCATGATCATCAAGGCGATAGAACTCGCGCGGGCCAATATCGTGAGGACCGAACCGCGCGACCAGATCGACAGAACACACGTCGAGGCAGTGGACGCACTCATCTCGAACGGGATGAGCGGCAGCCGAATAATGTTACCCGGCGCATTTGAGGTCTGGATCGAGTTTGACTGCCTGGTATTCCGGCCTTCTGTTTCGCGGGCGTCGACGAGTGCCTCGGATAGTGAAAAATGGGAGTATATGTGCGAAATCAGCCTCCAGGCGCCGTTGGCCAAGGCGGGCGGCCTTGATATCAGCCTGGTGCGCGGCCAGCCAGGCGACCTGTTACAGCCGGCTATCGAACAGGCTCGAAGGGAAAAGAAGGCGCTCGGACACGACTGGCTGACCGCGGTGCTGGACGATCGGCTGCTGCCCGAGCGGCTGATCGTGAGGCCGCGACTGCGAGGGGAGCGGGCGCGGGTTCTGGGACATAAGCGAACAAAGAAGTTGAAAAACCTGATGATTGACCATAGAATCCCTACCAGCCGTCGAGCCATATGGCCTGTAGTGGCGACCCCGGACGGCCAGTACGTATGGTCCCCAGGATTGCCCCCAGCCGACGAATTCGCCGCGCGAGACGAGACCCACGGCCTTGCCATCTTGCGGGCTTCCGGTGTTTGATTCAGACCGGGACTAACCTGGAAATCAGACACTCATGGAGCTGTAATGGAAAAGACTCTCCGAATCGTACGTTCTGAAGAAGAGATACGCAATCGCATACAATCGCTCGCAGACGAGATACGCGCGAAGACCACAACCAGCGACCTGACGATTGTGGGCATTCTCGACGATACCTTCGTTTTTCTAGCTGATCTGATTCGCACCTTGGATACGCCCCTCAGTTGTTGCTTTATGAAAGTGACTTCTCATCGCCACGGCGGCCAGACTGAAGTGATGTTTACCAGCGAGTTCGACCCGCACGGCCGCGACATTCTGTTGGTCGGAGGAGTCGTAGCAACCGGTATCACGCTGGACTACATCACAAAACAGTTGGCCTCAAGGGGGGTCAAGTCCCTGCGAACCTGCGTCCTGGTCGATAAGCCCGGGGAACGGCGAGTAGATATGACGCCCGACTTCATAGCGTTTGAGGGCGATGATGCCTTTGTCTTCGGCTATGGCTTAGGAATTCAGAACCAGTTTCGGCAGCTACCCTACCTGGCTGTGATGGAGTAGTGATTGCGGATTTCGGGACTCGGCTTGCGAATTGGGAATAATCCAGCCGCTGATCAATCCGAATTTCGGAACCCGAATTCGAGTTATTGCGCATCATATTGAGGTAGGCTAGAATGCAAGAAGCGATTTGGCGCTCGATTTTTTGGAGGGTAGCAGGTTGAACTCAACAGTAAGACAGATCGTCTTTTGGATTGTCATCATCGGCGGGGCCATTCTACTCTACCGGCTCTTCAACGGTCCCGGTGGCGTGAAGGAGAAGGACCTTAACGTTCCCCAACTCCTCGAGTACATCCAGGCCAAGCCGACAACGCAGGTCAAGTCGGCGATAATTGATGAGAACCGCATCACGGGCGAGCTTGTCACCAATGAGAAGTTCAAGCTCGATCTCCCCAATCAGTTCTATCAGTCAAAGATAGCCGAAGCGATGGATGACAGCCACGTCCCCTTCACATTCAAGAACTCGTCTTCAAGCCAGTGGCTGATCGCGCTGTTCACCTATGCGCCTCTGCTTATCATCATAGGACTCTGGGTCTTCATGATGCGACAGATGCAGTCGGGGGGAAACAAAGCACTGTCGTTCGGCAAGTCACGGGCCAAGCTGCTCAGCAATCAACAGAAGCGGGTAACCTTTAAAGATGTGGCGGGCGTCGAGGAAGCAAAGGAAGAGCTTCAGGAGATCATCGAGTTCTTGAAAGAGCCTCAGAAGTTCCAGAAGCTCGGCGGCCGGATTCCGAAGGGCGTGTTGATGATGGGACCGCCCGGCACAGGCAAGACTTTGCTTGCGCGCGCCATC
>JBGPFL010000248.1:0-6895 GCA_041483295.1 Blastocatellia bacterium
CACCATTCTCGTGAAAAACCTCGTGACCGCTCTTGCGCTCCAGTGGCAGTGCACGAAGGTCTTTAGGGATGGTGTAGTCTGCCATCTTAGTGCCATCTAACGTTGGCGATAACGTGGCGCGCTTTTTGCGCTCGCATGCATCACCGAGTCAGCCGACCCGCCCGGAGCCTTCGCAAGCGAGAAGGCGACGTAGTTCTTCTTCCGTCTCATTCCGGCACTGCACCGCCTCCCACGGGTTTCTTCCCGACGCGAGCACCGCAGCTAGCGCGTCGTCAACCGACAGTCCTCGATGGCGCACTAGCCATGCCGCTAAGACGTGGCCGGTCCGACCGCTTCCTCCGGAGCAATGGACAACCACCGGAATGCTCGGTTGATCGGACTCGAGGAGAAATGGCAAGATTCTGTCCTCCAACGTCGCCTTTTCGCACAGGTGATAGTCCTCGATTTCAGCGTGACACACGTTTGACTCTCCGAAAACTTTGCGGTACTCAGCGAGCAGATCGATTTGGTAGTACGCGAGCTGCTTAGGCGGTAGCAGGCAGCAGATCCGGCGTATTCCGCTCTGCTGTACGAAAGAGATCCAGTCCCTCACGGCGTCAGGGCCAACGGTCCTGGCGGGGTAGCCAGGCCGTTCCCTGGTGCGTTCGAAGATGTTGTTCTTTAGACAGAGGGCCACGATGTGTGGCCCTCTGTTAGTCCATCCCGCAAAACCATCTCCTCAGAACCGCAGTTTGAATCCGAACTGAAGCTGCCTGGGATTGAACGCATCTCTCGGAGTCCCAAAGCCCAGAATTGGATTTGGGGGAAGGCTCAGGTCTGTGCCTCCGTAAAGAGTGTTCAGGTCTTTTATGTTAACCCTGTTCAGGAGGTTGAAGAAATCGAGACTGAACTCGCCCTTCAGGTGCTCTTTGAAAGCGACTTCACGTGCGACTCTGAGTTCCCAGCTCGCGTAGCCGGGGCCTTGAAGCGTGTTTCTGCCGAGAATACCGGGGCGATCCGAAGTGGGATTCCCATCGCGATTGGCATCGGAGCCGGCAAATACGTTAAACCGCCGTCCGCTTTCAAGTGACACCACCGAACTGAACTTGAAGTCGTGAAGCACGGGCACGCTACTGGCGACCTGGCTCAGGAAAGCAAACGTAAAGCGTTGCCCCACGTTCTGCCGAGACACGGCGCGCTCGAGCCTCTCATTCTGTCCCTCCGGCACGTCGGCAAGGTTTGCCAGGGAGTCTGTGTTTGAGATGGTCTTCGAGAACGTGTAGCTGCCATGCAAGCCCACACCGTGGCCGAACCTCTTCTCTATCTCGAAGGTCCCCCCATGGTATATGGAGTACCCCAGGTTGGTCTTCACGAAGAGATCGCCGACTTCCACAAACCTTCGGCCGGCGATTATCGGCTTGCCGCTGGGAAGCAGTCCGGTCTGAACTCCGTTGATGTTCGGCGTGTGGCCAACCATCTTGAGCCCGTGCACGAAGAGGTAGTGCGCGGATATTGCAACGCCGCTTCCCACCTCCTGAGAGATTTCCAGGCTGGCCTGCTCGCTATAGGGCGATCTCAACCGGCCGTCGATGCTATCTGAGAAACCCGGGCTTGTGATGGTCACTGAAGGCGGCCTGCCCGTCGCCAGGAATTGATTTAACGCAGCAGGAGCTCCGGGCCCTGCGACTGTAGGCTGAAAGAACCGGCCATGGACCGGAGCTATTTCGGGGAACAGGGTCTTCGCGTTCGGTCTGTCGCCCGTGCTTATCCACTCAGTTGTGTTGAACAACTGGCCGACGCTCGCCGCGATCCTGTCATTGAAGATTCCGAATCCGGCTCTCACAACCCCCTTACGATTGGTGGCATAAGCGATGCCGACTCGAGGCTGAAAGTTGTTCAAATCTTTCTCGCGCAGGAAGCGGTTGCCGTAGTTCTCAAAGTCATACCTGAGCCCATATGTGAGCGTGAAGTTCTTTGAGACTTTCCATTGATCCTGAGCGAAGAAGCCGTACGAGCTGTGATTGATTGCAAACAGAGTGGTGCCCTCCCACTCCGGCGGGACTGCGACTGTGAATGGGACAGGCACTCCCGGATGGACACTTGCGGTGCTCAAGAACGGCCACCAGAAGACTGCAGGAGTTGAAGTCAAGAATGCAGTCAAGGTTGGAAAAATCACCCGCGCTGGAAAGAAGAGGTCCCACCTGGACTTGTCGCGGAGATAACCGACGTCAAAGCCCCCCTTGATTTGATGCGCTCCGACATCGTCGCTCAAGCTGTCCGATAGCTGGATTCTGTTCTCGCGGTAGAAATCCACATCGGAGGTGCTCTTTCCAGTGATGATCAGATTCGAGACCTCGAGGTCGGGCTCTTTCCGGACCGGTAGAAAATCGAAGTTCCTTCGGGACCATTGGAACCTGGCTTCGTTTACGACATGTGCGGACAGGACAGCGGTGTCGCCAACTACAAAACTCTGGTCGACGGTGTCGTTGTTGCGCGCCGTGGTCGAAGCCGGGGAGGCGCGGCCGCCGCCGCCGAGAAACCCTTTGGTCCCGGAGTCGAGCAGGTTATACCGGGCGGACAGAGTGTTACTGCTGCTGAGACTGTAATCGAACTTGGTTAAGAACCCGTCGTAATCGTTCGTCCTCAGCAGGTCGGTCACTTCCTGGGTCAAGCCATACCCGCGCTTGACCGCATTGATTGCGCTCAGGTTCTGGAGAATCACCTGCGAGAACTTGTTCGATTCGGCTCGGCGCTGTCCTTCGTAGTTGGCAAAGAAGAACATCTTGTCCTTCTTTATGGGTCCGCCCGCCGTAGCTCCAAACTGGTTTTGCCTCAGGACGGGGTTAGGGCCGGTCAGTATTGGCCGGGCGTTCAGCGCGTCGTTCATCCCGAAATAGTAGATCGAGCCATTGTAGTGGTTCGTGCCGGATTTGGTGACGATGTTGACGAAGCCGCCAAGGGCGCGGCCATACTCGGCCAGATATGTGCTGTTGAGCACACGGAACTCCCGCGCCGCTTCCTGGGACGGGGTAACGCGCGGGAGGCCGGTAAACGTCTGTATGTTGTCGACTCCGTCCACCTGTATCATCGTGTTGAGCTCGGGCAGGCCGCCGAAGGTAAGCCTCGGCGCCGCTGCCGACCCTACACCTGTGTCGGGTTCCTTGAATGCTCCGCCGCCCACGTTCTCGCGACCCGGCGCGACGCCGCTGGAGAGCTTTACGAAGTCGACGAAGTTCCGCCCGATTATCGGCAGAGACTCGATCTCCTGAGAGCCGACGACGCGACTTACTTCCGCCTTGGTTTGCTCTATCAACGGCTCTCTCTGCTGGACGAGCACTTCTTCACTCACGACGCCGACCGGAAGATTGATGTCGATTACGGATGAGCCGCCAACGGTCAAGACTAAACCGCTTTGCACGACGGTCTTGAACCCCGGCCGTGCCGCGCGAAGCTCGTATGTGCCCGGCTCAATATTAGTAAAGCTATAGCGCCCCTCCTCATCCGTCTTGGTGCTCCGCGACCTGCCGGTAGCCGAATTGTTGAGTGTGACGCTCACGCCTTGTACGACGGCTCCGTTGTCGTCGCGCACGGCGCCGGATAGCGTGGCCGTAGCGTTCTGGCCATTTGAAGAAACCCCCGACAGCAGCAGTATCACCAGCGCCGAGATCAAACCCACCACCGCCCTGCTCGTCTCTCTTCTTTTCCTCATAACTCGTGCCTCCTTATTGGGGACCGCCCGACTCGATTCAAAACGCATTTAGGTTCAAAGCGAGCTACCAGGGGCCGACGCCCGCTGTCTTCCGGCATCTGTCAGGCGGGGAAGTCAGCTCGATGCCGCCTCTCCTGCCCGTTGCAATGAACTGAACAACGCCATACTCAGGAGGGATTCTCCACGCCGAGTCTTCCGAAAACCCCTGCTTCCGTAGGCGACTACCGGTCTCTTGCTCGCCTTCCTGTCACCGGCTGCATCTTTTGTTGCGGCAGGTGCCGATTCTAAACTAGAGTTCCCCAATTTACCAGGCGGACTCGGTCATAAACTGATATGTCAGAGTTTCTTAGATAGCAGGGGGGGTGTCGCTCGCCGAATGGATAGAGTGGGGGAGAGAAAGACGCTTCCAGGTCGCCGCGGTTCGCTGGAGTGGGAGCCACTCCAACAGATCCATGTTTTTAGCGTGAAGTAGCGGGACGCATGGCGCGGGATAGTCGTTGAGATCGGGGCTCAGGGAAGCGCACTCGAGTGTAAGGACATTCTCGAATCCAAAGAACGGATGAGCCATTCAGATGGCCTGATCGAGGTTCAGCATCCTTACTTCTCAGCCCCAAACACGACGGGCTGTCTCCCCCACCAGCCGTAGCTTCGCCCACTGTTCGTCTTCGGTGAGCAGATTTCCTTCCATCGTCGAGGCGAACCCACACTGCGGGCTCAGCGCGAGGTTTTCGATCGGGACGTAGCGGGACGCCTCGTCGATTCGCTGGGTGAGGACATCGGAGCTTTCGAGCTCGGGAAGCTTCGAGCTGACCAGCCCAAGCACGACCGTCTTGCCTGGCGGAATAAACCGGAGCGGCTCAAAGCTCCCGGAACGCGCGTCGTCATATTCCAGCAGAAAGCGGTCCACGGCCATGGTGGTGAATAGCTTCTCGGCAATGGAATCGTAGCCGCCTTCGGCATACCAGTGGCTGCGATTGTTGCCCCGGCAGAGATGCATGGCCAGCGTCAGGCCCGGGCGTCGCGCCGCTTCAAAGCACGCATTGTCCGCCCGGATCGATTCGTCGAGCAAGGCGTCCGGCTCAATCATCATCTCCGTGCGAATCCAGTCCCGCCATTTCGGGTCCATAAAATAGCTATACCGCGGCGCGTCGATCTGGATGTAGTTGACGCCCTCGCTTGAGAGGCGCGTGAGCTCCGTCTTCATAATCTCGACGATGTCCCACAGCAGCGCAGAAGGATCCTTGTAAACCTTGTCGGAGACTCCCCGCTTGAACGAAATTGCCGGGAACTGCGTGGCGCTCGGCAGCGTCATCTTGATCGCACCGGGACTGTGCGCCTTCAGAAATGGCAGTTCGTGTCCTGTCAGCGGCTGCACCGGCCGAAGTTTAGAAGTGACGATGCCCCCGACTTTTAGATTGCTCTCCTTGGCGTCTCCAGCCTTCCACTGGCGCGGCACAGTATCACCCAGATCGAAGCCTTCCACCGCGTCGGTGAAGTCACTCATGAAGTTACTACGCCGCAGTTCGCCATCGGTGAAAATCTCAAACCCCAGATCCTTTTGTTGGTTCAGGACGCGCTGGATATGACTGTCCTCGAGCGCGCGCAGGCGCTCTGGATCGGTGGCGGCGGCGCGTCGTGCCTCAAGCAACTCGTGCGGGCGCAAGAAACTCCCAATGTGGTCGGCTCTGTAGCGGGCTGGCATCTGATTGTTCCCCTCCGGTGTTGGTTGAGCAGCGTCTCGTTGTCCTCGGCTACGCGCAGCCGTTTGGACGCAATACTTCATACACCGGTCCACGGTTGCATGCAAGTCTACCCTTTTCGACGGGTCCAACTAAGACCGGGACTCAAGGCCGCGGCCGAGTCGGCTCTCATTAACACCTCGATTCATCGAGGTGTATGGCGGGCTCGGAGCGTCCTTCGACTGTTTCAACAGTCTTCGGCTTCCACGAGAGGAAACCGTTGAAACGGTTCGGGGGGATCCGCCCCAGTCGAGATCACCCCACTGAAGTGAGGTGTTAATGAGATGGGAGCTTGCCGTGCCACGGTGGGCCATAACCCACTTCGCGAAGAAGGCGCACGAAGGATTTGCTCTTGACACTTGCGGCGCCGCAGATAGAGTTCTTGCACTGTCAACATCGAAGCTCCGTCGTACTGTGAACTCGAGTATAGTACCGAGGATCCTCGAATCCGGAATGTTGACACGGCCCAACAAGAAGGGAATTACCAATGGAGAGAGATGTCGAATTGCTTGCTTCGTACTGGACGATTGCCGGAGGGGCGCTGCCACATACGGACAGGGAGTACAGTCCCTTCGACTTCAGGGACAGGGTTGAAGCCGCGGCGAAAGCCGGCTTTCAAGGCTTCGGACTATGGCATGCCGATCTGGCTCACGTACTCGAGACCCGAAGCCTCCAGGAGATGAAGCAGATCCTCGACGACAGTGGCATGAAACACATCGAGCTCGAGTTTCTCACCGACTGGTTCCTGGACGGCGAGAGGAAGAAGCAGTCGGACATCCAGAAGCGGAAACTGCTGACGGCGGCCGAGGCGCTGAGGGCGAAACACGTAAAGGTTGGGGACTTTTTTCGCGAGGAGTGTTCCATGCCCCGACTCATCGAGGCATTCGCTGCGCTGTGTGCGGAGGCGGCCGAACATGGAACTAAGATCGCCTTCGAGCTAATGCCCTTTGCAATGCTTAATACGCTCAAGGACTCGCTAACCATGGTGGAGGGGGCGGGCGCAACTAATGGCGGCATCATATTCGATCTCTGGCACGTCGTGAAGCTGGGTATTCCTTATGAGGAGGTGAGCCGGGTTCCGGCGCAGTATGTGCTTGGTGTCGAACTCAACGACGGAACCTTTGAAGCTCCCTGGAGCCTCCATGAAGACACCATTAACCACAGAAGGTTATGCGGCGAAGGCGAGTTCGACATTAAGAGTTTCATCGATTCCGTGGAGCGCACGGGCTACGGCGGTCCATATGGGATCGAGGTCCTTTCAGAGGAACTGCGTCAAAAGTCGCTGGAGGAGCTCACCACGCGGTCGTTCAACACGACCGTGGCACAATTTCGCCTCTAGGATTCACAGGAGCCGTTGGCGCAATCAAACCTCTGCGCTCCTCCGGGTCCTCTACTGGCTGACTCTTCTCAAGCCAATCGACCTCCTCGGTGGACGCGCACGCTGGAAGCGTTGCGTACCCAGGTTCCC
>JBGPFL010000249.1:0-6880 GCA_041483295.1 Blastocatellia bacterium
CGCGTTTGTAACAGTGCGAGATGAGTCGAGAGATCGCGCGCTCGTTTCCCGGAATGTTGCGAGCCGATAGTACAACCAGATCTCCCTCTCCCACCGACAGGTTCTTGTGTTGGTCGGTCGCAAGCTTGGTCATCGCAGACATCGGGTCCCCCTGGCATCCCGCCGCCAGCAACACAAGCCGATCGTCATCCATCTGTCGCGCTTGAGCCGGAGTTATGAACATCCCGTCCGGCGCGTCGAGTTGCCTGAGGCTGTCGGCTGTCTCGACGTTGCGAACCATGCTGCGGCCCAGCAGCGCCACGTTTCTTCCGAAGTCCCGGGCCATGTCCAGAACGATCTGAACTCTGTGCACCGATGAGGTGAAGCAACTGACGAGGATTCGGCCGGTGGCGCGTTCAAATATCTCCTCAAAGGCCGGAATCACCGCGCGCTCGGACAGCGTTCGTCCGGGGCGCTCCGCGTTGGTCGAGTCAGCCAACAAGGCCAGCACTCCCCGGTCTCCATACTCGGTGAGCCGTTCCAGGTCGATAGACGGACCAACCACCGGAGTGTCGTCAATCTTGAAATCTCCCGAATGAATCACAACACCAACAGGCGTCGTGATCGCGACGGCGGTGCATGCAGTGAGGCTGTGGGAGACGTGAATCCATTCAACTTCGAAGGCGCCGAGGTCGACGCTGTCGCGCGGCTCGATCGAATGCAGTTGCACGGTCTCCGATAGACCATGCTCCTCCAGCTTGTTTCCGAGCAAAGCGAGCGTCAAGTGGGTCCCATACACTGGAACGTTGATCTCTTTGAGCAGAAAGGGCACCGCGCCTATGTGATCCTCGTGTCCGTGGGTCAACACGATGGCCGTAATCTCATCGCGGTATTCCTCGATGAAAGAGAAGTCGGGGATTACGATGTCGACGCCGGGCAGGTCCTCCTCCGGAAAGCCCATTCCCGCGTCGATGATGATGGCTTCGCCGCCGGCCCGCATCGCCATCATGTTCATACCGAAGTGGCCCACGCCGCCAAGGGGTATTATCTCGAGTCGTCCATCTGTCATTTTGCGCCTAGAGGTAAGGATTATAGCACGCACTCTCCCGTGGCAAAGCTGTTCACTCGAAATACAGCGCGCGATAGAGAGCGTTGAACTCTTCGATTGAAATGGTCTCCGCCCTGCGCCGCGCATCGATCCGCGCTCTCCCGAGGGCGACCTCGATTGAGGTCGATAGTCCGATCGCTCCCGCAAACGCCTTCAGGTTGTTCGCTATCGTCTTTCGCCGCTGCGCGAACGCCGCCCGCACCAAAGCGAAGAACCTGTCCTCGTCATCGACTTCGACCGCAGCCCGCTCGCGAACGACGAGTCTTACGACTGCCGAGCGCACTTTCGGCGCGGGCTTGAATGCCGACGGGGAAACCTCAAAAAGCTTCGTCGCGATGCAATAGCACTGCACCATGACCGAAAGGGAACCATACTCTTTGCAGCCCGGCTCACTCGTGATCCGGTCGGCCACCTCGTTCTGTAGCATCAACGTCATGTCGTATATGATACGGCGCGCGCGGACCAGCCGCTCAATGATCGGCGTCGAGATGTAGTAAGGCAGGTTAGCTACGACCCGCACGCGTCGCTTCGCACTGGCAGGAACAACCGAACCCTGAAACCGCTCGACCTCAACCTCAGCAAGCTCAGCAAGGTCGGACCATTTGATCTTGAGCGCATCAGCCTCGACGACGGTGAACTTCTCACGCGGAAGAGAACTGCGGAGATCGTCGATAAGCCGCCGGTCTATCTCAACGGCAATAACGAACCCGCTGCGGCCGACCAGGGCCCGCGTGAGCTCACCCCTCCCAGGGCCAACTTCGATCACGATGTCTGTGGGAAGCGGCGACACTGCGTCGATGATGCGCGCGGCAACTCGCGAGTCGACCAGAAAGTTCTGCCCGAGGCTCTTCTTGGCTGTGATCAATCGGCTTATGCTACTCCGCGCAGATGCGGATATCCTGTGAATTCCGTGTACGCTCCGGCTTCCGAGACGGTCGCCTCTTCGAGATCGAACTCGAGATCGGCAAATGCCAGCCGGCTGGTTGTGACCGTCGCGTCGTTTGCCCCGCGTCCCCCGGGGACCGCAAGCGTAAGTTTGTCGAGGCTCTCGAAGTTCCTGGGAATGGCCGGGTCGAATACCCCGGGTACAACAAGGGCGCCGATAACACCCATCCGCGCGAGCGCCTCAAGCGTGGCGTCGAAGTCCGGTTCGGCCGAGCCCTCGGCAAGCTTGCTCGCCGAAGCGCTCTGGGCATCGACGGCTCGCAGGCCGGTTCGTGTCGCCAGCGTAATGAACGATACCCTACCTTCCCGTTCGTCTCCAAGGAGATCGCGATAGCTCTCGGCATCCTCCGCGCCGACGATCACAAAAGCTCGATGGCGTTCGCGCTTCAACCGTGATTCTATCAACAAGCGGTTAAGATCTACCCGCGATCCCAGCACAAGCGAATCGTACTCGGACACCGCGTCGAGAAACTCGGCGGAGGGAGTCCACCCGACAGCCAATCCTGGCGACTCAGTCGGATATTCGATGACACCGTGAACGAAGGGACCGCCCCCCGTGATGAACTTGAAGTAGCATTCGTTGAGGCGGGCCGCCTCTTCCTCACACAGTCCCACTTCCACGTCGATGCCCGCCGCGGTCAACTGCTCGATCCCACGACCGTCGACCAGAGGGTTCGGGTCCTTGATGGCTATCACTGCACGCGTAATTCCTGCGGCGATGAGCGCATCCGTACATGGCGGCGTGCGCCCGTGATGGCAGCAGGGTTCAAGCGAGCAGTAGAGCGTTGACCCTCGAGAATCGGCGCCGGCCATCTCAGCCGCGTAAGATTCCGCGTGCCTGAGCTTGTCATATCTGTGATAGCCCACACCTAAAACGCGGCCCTGTTTGACCAGCAGGGCTCCGACCATCGGGTTCGGGCTTACGAGCCCCATCCCGAGACGGGCGAGGGTCAGGGCCCTCTTCATGAAATGGGTGTCTTCGTGAGTCATCAGAACACGCTAACTAGCATCATCGGAGAGTGTCCGGCCGGTTGGTGAAGATTGCTGGAGAGCAGAAACCTCGACACGCGCAGGACAGCCCGCCGACCGCGATCAGGACCTCGAGTCCCCGCCGGTATTAGGTCGATCAATCCGTCGAAAGCGCAAATGATCGCCGAGAGAGTTCACCGGCAAACAATCTCGCGTTGGCCCCGACTCTATGGGTGGATCTCTGCATAACGACATTCCGTTCCGTTGTGTGCCCCGAGGCATCTCTCAGGTCTTGTATCGGACCGTTCGCGGAAGCTCGTATCCTTCAAGCGGATTGTTCTCAAGTCTGAACGAGGCCGAAGCAGTGAGTTGAAGTCCGTGATCTTCGCCTCGCGCGAGCTTCACATGACCCGCAGCCGCAATCATTGCGGCATTGTCCGTAGTGAGTTTCGGGCTCGGATAGTAGACAGGCGCGCCGAAGTCTTCTGCGCACATCCTTGCCCTCAACTCGCTGTTGCAGGCGACCCCGCCCGCAAGGATGATCGTCTTGGGATGATGGCGATGCACGGCTCGTCTTACGCGCTGAAGGAGCGCGCGAATTACGTTGTCCTGGAAGCTCGCAGCGAGGTCGCAGACTATCTGAGCGGGATCGCCTCCGCCTCCAGTGGCCGGTTCGATGTGTCTCTCTTTGACGAAGCGCAGGACTGCAGTCTTCAATCCGCTGAAGCTGAAATCGAGACTGGGCGAATCCATTCGCGGAAGTGAAAAGGCGAGCTTTGCCCGCGAGAGATCGCCGGACCGGGCGAGCTTGTCAATGATTGGTCCGCCGGGATAACCCAGGCCCAACAGTTTCGCGACTTTGTCATAGGCCTCGCCCGCAGCGTCATCGCGAGTGCGGCCCAGCACTGAATACTTTCCTTCTTCGGCTATCAGGTAGAGCGTGCTGTGTCCCCCTGATACCACGAGGGCGAGCGCAGGATACTCGACGGCCGGATTCTCGAAGGCTACCGAGTAGATGTGACCCTCGATGTGATTCACCCCGACCAGCGGTTTGTGAAGGACGAACGCGAGCGACTTGGCATAGCTGATGCCGACCAGCAATGATCCGATCAGTCCGGGCCCCTGAGTGACCGCTATGCCGTCAATCGACTCCAACGCGACGCCGGCCTCTGCGAGGGCCGAGTTGACGGTTGGAACAATCATGTCAAGATGTTCGCGAGAGGCAAGTTCAGGCACGACTCCACCGAAAGGAGCATGCGTTTCAATCTGAGACGCGACTATGCTGGAGCGGATCACACATCCCTGCTCGATAACCGCCGCCGCCGTCTCATCGCACGAACTCTCGATGCCCAAAACTAACATGCTTGAGCCATACTACACGACTAATACCCGCCATCGAAGCCGCGAGCGGAAGATCGTACTCAGGCATTCCCCGTTCTTGCCGTGCGCACGGCATTTTTCAATTATTTCAGCCGTCACAAAAACTCAATTGAGAGGCCGCGTTCGGCCAAAGTAACTCTTGTGAGCACGTGAGTTTCATTCTACTATAGGGCAGTCTGAACGAATAACCTGTCGAGCCCCCTAAAGTAGCATGTGTCACCAGCTCGTGGATCAACTATGGAAGTGGCGTTACGCGGACAACTGGGTGAAAAGCTTGTAGCTGATTTGATCCGCGAGGTCGCCGAACAGAAGTCCACCGGCCTGCTGCGCCTCTCACAGGACAGGACAATCAAAGCCATCTTCTTCGAGTTGGGCGCGCCGGTGTTCGCAATCAGCAGCCTTCCCCACGAACAGATCGATCACAAACTCATAAAAGGGCGCTTCGCCGCCGCAGGACTCGTCGAAGCGGCTAAGAAGAAGGCCGACAATCCTCAAAAGCTTGGGCGAACACTAGTTCAGACCGGCGTCGCTACCGAGCACGTTATGCAACTGGCTGCAAGCGAGTTGGCGACTCAGATAATCATGTCGCTCTTTGAGTGGGAGCAGGGCGACTATGTCTTCAATGAAGGCCCCGCCACAGAGTTGGACGCAAGGCTCAAATGGACCGCGGCCGACTGCATAGTTAACGGCTCTCGAGAAGCAGCGAAGTCGGATGTCATCGCGAATAGGATTGCGCCTCGAGAACGCATCATAGCTCAAGCCACTCTGCACGAAACTGCCATCGGCAACTCCGCCACTCTCACGTCTGCAGAAGGCTTTGTTCTCTCCTCAATCACCGTCCCGACTCCAGTAGGCGAGCTGGGCACCTTGACAGGTCTTTCGGACGCGGACACTCGCAATGCGGTATGCGTGCTGTTGGCCCTGGGGCTGGTAATGGCGCACGGCCGAGGCAGGGATGAGGGAGCGCCTCCAGGGCTTGAGCCTGAGGGTCAGCCCTCCCTGGTAACGCCTGCTTCTGAAGATCCCGCGGCGACCGCTCAGCCGACTCTATCCGTCGCACCAGCGACCTGCGCACCGGCGCCTGCGGCAGCCGTGTTCGCGTACTCGCCCCCTGTTGTTGCAGTGCCGGACTTCTCCGCCCCGCCTCCGGTTGTTTTGACGCCCGATTTCTCTGTTCCGTCTCATCCTGCTGCCGCGCCTGCATACTCGCCGCGATTTGCCGCATCCTCATCTTCCTCAAGTCCGCCGAACAAGGCTACTGACAGGTACAGTCAGGTCTCAGTAGAGTGGGTAATCGAGATGGCGTCGAGGAAGTTGCAATCGATCTCTTCCGCGCACTACTACGACGTACTTGGTCTTGACCAGTTCGCCACTACTGCTGCGGTGAAGAAGGCCTATGATGACCTCCGGGAGATGTTCAATTCTTTCAGATCGCGCTGGCCCGACCACACAGAGCTCAACGGTATCCTCGATGAGCTCTTCGCAAAGATTGACAAGTCATATGAGACGCTGAGCGATTCGAATAAGCGGCGGCTCTACGACATGCCGGCTACTTTACCCCAGCGGCCGATGCCGGTGATCGAGCGTGGCGGACCCGAGGCTATCCCGCCAGCTCGCAGGTTGCCCGGCGGCGCGGCGAGAACCGCCGGTTCTTACCCTTCCAGAGGCCTCGATATAGATCCGAGTCCGGGAGTCTACACTTCAGGAATGAGGGGGGGCGTTCTGAAACCGGCGCTCGCTGCTGAGGAACACTACCGGCGCGGACGTGCCCACTTCGACAGGAAGGATTTTCACAGTGCTGCTCACCTGTTTCGCGAAGCGGTGAATCTGGATTCCAGCCAGGGCCACTATCACTACTTCCTGGGCGTTACACTCTCGGTCCTTTCCCAGGCGCGCAAGGCCCATAACCACGATGAAGGATGTCACGTCACATGCAAAATAGGCGGCGCCCTCGTTCGCAATCAGCGAATACGGCACGAAGCCGAACAGCACTTGTTGTTGGCCGCCGAGCTCGACCGCAAGAACCCTGAGATACGAGTGAGACTGGGATTGCTCTACAAAGATGCGGGGATGGAAAAGAAGGCCGAGCAATACTTCAACGAAGCCCTCATGCTGGATGGCGGCAACGCTATCGCTCTGCGCGAGCTGGGATTGATCGGCGAGCAGATCTCCAGACCGGACCAGTGAGACTGCCACGGTTTGCAGTGATATTCTTGCACCCGCTTAGGGCCATCTCATTAACACCTCACTTGAAGAGACTGTGCGAAAACCCCAACCTTCCGGTTGGGGGATTCGTGCGCCTTTCACACAGTCTCTTGAAGTGAGGTGTTAATGAGACGGGCGCTCGTCAAGCAATGTGGAGCGAATGAGTCAAGAGTGTGACCTGCCAGTTAGTCCGAGTTTCAATTGCACCCCGACAAACGAGAAACGATCCGGAACTCTTGACGTCGATCTGAATTTATTTGTAGGATTGCGCTCACCGATGGCAAACACTCGAGC
>JBGPFL010000250.1:0-6863 GCA_041483295.1 Blastocatellia bacterium
CCGCCTTGCTTCGACTGCGCCTTTATTCCGCCGGCGACCTCGCATGGAGGGGACTTGGGAAACTTATAGAAATCGCGATACCAGTCTGCCATATGAATCCAACCTCGTGTAGCGTGAGTCTACTCGACCACGGCTTCCCGGCTCAACGTGAACAGATCCTTGAGCTGTTCGGTCGATAGCTCGGTCAGCCATTGCTCGCCGGCGCCAACCACGGCCGACGCTATCGCCTTCTTCCTCTCGATCATCTCATCGATCTTCTCTTCCAGCGTGCCGGCGCAAAGATACTTATGGACCTGCACGTTCTTGACCTGCCCAATACGGAATGCGCGATCTGTCGCCTGGTTCTCTACGGCCGGGTTCCACCAGCGATCGAAATGAAAAACGTGATTGGCCTGGGTCAGGTTTAGTCCCGTTCCGCCGGCTTTCAGTGAGAGTATGAAAATGGAGGGCGCGCTGTTGTCGCTCTGGAATAATTCAACCATCTGATCGCGGTTCTTCTTCGTCACGCCGCCGTGAAGGAACGACACTTCTCGCCCGAAGCTTTCCTGTAGGTGCCTTCGAATGATCTCACCCATCTCGCGGAACTGCGTGAAGATCAACGCGCGCTCTTGGATCTCCAGAACCTCCTCAAGCATCTCAGTCAGGCGAGCCAGTTTGCCGGACCGGTTCGGTATGCTGGAGTTGTCTCCCAGAAACTGAGCAGGGTGATTGCACACTTGCTTGAGCTTCGACAGCGTAGCCAGCACGACTCCTTTGCGTTTGATGCCTTCGCTTGCTTCGAGAGCTTGAGTGGCTTCGGCGACCACCGCCGCGTACAGTGATGCCTGCTCCTTCGTGAGCGTGCAGTAGACCTTCATCTCCATCTTGTCGGGCAAATCGGAGATGATGGTCTTATCGGTTTTGAGTCTGCGAAGGATGAATGGCTCGGTCAGGCGCCTTAGTGTTTTGGCCGCGGCCGGATCGCTCGAAGTCTGGATGGGGAGATAGAACTTGCGCTTGAATTGGCTCTGTGAGCCGAGCAGTCCTGGATTCAGGAATTCCATGATCGACCACAGGTCGCCGACGTTGTTCTCGACTGGTGTGCCGGTGAGCGCCAACCGGTACGCTGCATCAAGAGAGCGAGCCGCCTTGGACTGCTTCGTCTCCGCGTTCTTTATATTCTGTGCTTCGTCGAGCACTACGCCATCCCACTCGACTTCTTTCAACGCTTCAATGTCGCGATGCAGAAGCGAGTAGCTGGATATGACCATAGCCTGGCGGTCGGCCTCTCTTTGAAACGTGCTGCCTTTGCGCCGTCCGATTCCGTGATGAACCATAACGGGCAGTTGCGGAGTGAAGCGCGCTGCCTCCTTCTGCCAGTTGCCAACGACCGAGGTCGGACATATGACCAAGACTGGCCGGCGAGTACCGGCCTCCCATTCTTTCTGAATCAACGTCAAGACTTGTACGGTTTTTCCGAGTCCCATATCGTCGGCGAGACAAGCGCCCAGTCCCCACGTTCTAAGGAAGCTCAGCCACGAGTATCCCCGCAGTTGATATGGGCGGAGAGTCGCCAGCAGTCCTGCCGGTGCTGGTTGCTCTTCATACGCCGCGTGGCCTCGGAGTTGATTCAGAAAGTCGCCTATCCATCCCGTGGCATCTACTGCTTCAACTGCAATCGCCTCGCCGGCACTACCGGCGCCCAACGACATCTTCACGAGGTCACGTATCGAAGCGTTTCCACCCGAGCGCTTCCTCCAGAATCCTAAGGCCTCCTGAATCTCTTCGGCATTGAGTTGTACCCATTGACCGCGATACTTTACGAGCGGCGACTTCAGCTTCGCTAACAGCTGAAGTTCTTCTAAGGAGACCGGCTCCCCGCCCAGAGATGCCTGCCAATCGAAATGAATGATCTCGTCGAGTGACAGGCCGCCCCCGCCTTTGAGCTTCGGACTCTTCACGACGGCGCGGGCAGCCAGGCGGATCTTAGTCCCCTTTCGTGTCCACCACGCCGGAAGCAAGATGGTGAATCCGGCTTGCTCGAGCAGCCACGCCTTCTCGGTTAGGAATTCATGCGCCCCGCTTGAATCCAGGTCGCAGCCATCCGGCGCAGGCGCTCTTAGGCTGTCTTCAATCCGCGGGTATAGCGTCGACGCCTGGCCGAGCGATGACAAGAGGTATTCCGGCGCGTTGAAGTTGCGGCGTTTGAACAGAGACGATTTGGCGCCGCGGCTCTTCCATGCGAGTTCGGCAGGTACGAGCAAGCTGGGGTCGCTCAGGTCTTGCAAGAGGTACCGCAGTCTCCATCGGTCTCCGTTAGTGTTCGTGGTGCCGACGTTCGTAGTTCCGCCTTCAGGCGGCTCGGATGCCGCGTTCGTGGTTGCGTTCTCATCCGGCTCCGATGCGTGCTCAATCGAGTCAAGATTACCGTCTGGTTCCTCCAACCGAAAGCTCAGGCGAAACGGGGCCGAGCTCGAGATCGCAATCGGCCGCCGCCACTCCGCGATTTGCTGAGCGAGCAAGCCGAATTCATCGGGCTCGCCGCTCATCGCACCATCCCTCGAACCGAGCGCGTGCAGCCAGCGATCGTGAATGCTCTCGTGGGGATGCTTTCGAGCTTGAGAAGCTGGGGGTCTTCCTCGGTCCGGGACACCGGTCAAGGGTTCGCGCGTCTCTGTCCTCACGAGATAGTCCACAACAAAACCGATGAAACCTGAGAGAACGGATAAGGGGCTAACCTCATGAGCCGAATGAGGCGGCGCCGTTTCGAGAGCGGCGGCTCGGCACACGTGCGGCATCGCCCTCGCTAGCTTCAGCACTCGATCGTGATCGCTTCCTGTGAAGACGGGCGCCCAACGAGCTCTATAGTCATTGCCGGTCTTGGCCAAGCCGGGAAGGAACTGTTGACGCACTACCATGCTTGCAGCCAGTCGCATTGCTGCTGCCCAACAAGTCAGGTCCTTTCCAACTATCAGCCCCGGTGCCAACAGTTCTTTATCAACGCATCGACACAGAAGGTCGACTGCATCTCCGGGTTGTAGGCGCATTGCGCTGACGGACCACGCTTGAAGCGACGGGCTTTGGTTCGACTGAGGAGGATTTGCAATCAAAGGACTCGAAGCGAGGGGAACGGAGCCAACTGTAGGAACCCAGAGGAACAACTGCGCGTCATCGTGGCCGGCAAACTCCAAGCCGCCTTCCGTTAGTTTATGAAGCACTGCTGCGGCCCCGGCGTCATAAGCAAAGCGCGGAGGCTGGAGGCTCTTGTCTTTCGGCTTGCGGCCCTTTGGTGTGGGACTTGTGTGGGCCGGATCGGCCGGGCTCTCGCCCCACAGATAAAGGGTTCTTTGAACAAACGTACCATGTAGAATGATCATCAGCTCTCAGGCAGTCTTAAGTGAAGGGCGGAGAAACAGGTCATGACGCAGACCATAGCACGCCATCACAGCGCGGACAAGACGTGGGGAGGTCGAACGTCGAAGAGAGGAGGCAATGGTGCGGGAGGAGAGGGATGGAGCCGCAAAAGCCTACGTGGGGAACGGGGCTGAAGGCGGACTCGCTGACACGAATGTCGCTTTCCCTCTATGAGCGCTCTATTTCTTCGGCACGAACGCCAGGAACCTGCGGGGATTATCCACTAGGATCGTATGCAGGGTCTCCTGCTTCACCCCGGCCTCCAATAGCATCTTCCCGAAAACCGTCACGGTCTGTGCCAACCCGGGGCCACCATTCTTCTTCAACGCGCGGGCTGACGAGAAATCCGAAGAGAGCAGCAGGTTCTCAGCGTACCCTGCGTCAAGCAGGGCCAGGATCATCTTCACTCGCTTGCTGTCGGGGAGTATCTGAATCGTAACCCGATCGAAGCCCACGAAGGCGCCGCGCTTAGCCACTTGCTTAGCCACCTCAGCCGTCGGGTCGTCGAGGCAGCAGACATGCCCGATCGCGATCTTCTGCGGCTTGGCGCCAGCGGCCTCAAGCACATCTAGCTGGCGCAGCGCGGCCTCCCGCGGCACCGGAGGGTTCACCACACGCGTGCCGGTATAGGCATTGTGTGTGAAGACCGGCAGCCCCGTTCTGAAATGCGCCTTGCCGACGGCGGTGAACACCTTGCGCTCATCGGCGGTGAGTTCGCCATCCTGCTGCCCGATCTCGCCGTATGCACCCAGTCGCTCGGCCCTCGCCTCGCGGACGAGGGCATCGGCAATCTGCTCGGCGCTCTTCGCCGCGATCTCCGGAGGGTAGTTCCGCTGCATGTAATAGCCGCCGCTCGCCACGATGTGCACGCCCGACCCTGCGGCAATGCGCTTCAAGGCGGCGAGGCTGCGGTCCATGTCCGGGTGGCCGCCGTCGACGATACAGCTCACTCCATCTACCCCGGCGGCCCGCGTCTCCGCAATCATGAGGTCGACGTCGTCGGAGAAGTTTGTTGGCGGCGGCGCCCCCTGTTTCGCCGCAAGGGCATTGGTCAACGGGTAGTGAAGCGAGAGGTGCTCATGGAAAAGCACTGCCCCCGGCGAGAGGGCCGCCGGAGGCACATCCTTGAGCAAAGTGCGGATGATGGCGCCTTTGGGGAAGGTCGGCGTTCTGGGGCGAGCTCCGGTCTGCCACGGCGCGCGCACGAAGTCCGCGTCGCCGCTGAGACCAGGGAGCATGCCGATCCTGCCTTCGACGCTCGCGGCTGCGACCAGCAGCGATGACTGCTTCAAAAAGTAGCGACGGCTGAGCTCGACTGCGCGCCCGGCCTTGTTCGACCGCGATTTTGTGAAACCCATCGTTTTCTCTGCTCCTCTTCGTTTGTCACGAAGTCTTACGGTAGGTGCGGTTCATCGCTGCGCTCGCGCTTTAACCTAAGGAGCCACCTTCAAACCGGCGGCCATCGCGAGCGCTCGCTGGCGTGTGTCAAAAGAAACGAACTCCGCAGTGCGCAAGGACTTCGCCGCGGCGATATGCAGAATATCGAGACTACGCGTCCCAATCGTCGCCGAATGGCGCTCGCTCAGCCGGGCTGCGAGGCGGAATGCGGCCGGCCACTTAACCGTAGTCCGCAGCAGTTGGGCCGTGCGCAGGTCATTCTCCAGATTTGCCCACGCCGCTTTGGCATCGGCTGTCGTCAAGAGCCCGCGAAACACTCCGAGTTCGAACGCATTCCGAGCCTCCACCGCATGCAGTGCGGTCCAGGCCAACTGCGCAGCGGTCCGGGACAGGAAACCATTTGCTTGTGGTGTATTGGCGTCGATGAGATAGCACGAGACGAGGAAGCTGCTGTCAGCGTAATGGTTCATTTGCTTCAGAACGCCTTCTCGTCGCGCTCCAGCAGAACCAGATTCGGGAGTACCCGATTACCAAAGATGCGCTTCGCTCGCGCCTCGACATCCGGCCACTTCACGCGCTTCGATTTCGTCGGGAGGCGCGGGGACTCGCTTTCTTCGAGTGCAAGGATCGCTCTGAAGATCTTCTGCCGCTCACGAGGGGACAGCGCCTTGACTTGCTTGAGTAATTCGCCAGTGCTCATGCCGCAGAACATAGCACGCCATCACTGCGAGCGACAAGACCTGCGGAGGCCGAACGTCGAGGAGACGAGTGGCGGATGCGCCATGTCGCACTCGGTAATGAGATAAGGACCATTTCCCGAGACTCAACCCATGTTCTTCTTCTTCAGCTCTTTCTTGGTCGTCCAGGTCCCGTTAGTTTTCTCTAAGAGCAGAAAGTGGATGTCGCCGCACCCCGGGCCGCATCGGCTTCCAAGGTAGAGCAGAGCTTGCGTGTGCTCAGTGTTGAAGCCGATTCTGGAAAGCATGATGAAACCGCTGGAATCAGGAAACCTCCTGTAGTAAGCGATCCACTCCAACTCACCCCAGGTGCCATGGAAGATCGCCTTTAGATCGAGGTCTGATATGAGGTTGAATTTGACGGGTAGCTTAAGTGAGGCCTTGTTCAACAGCGACGGCCGGCTGTTCTTAGCTTGATAGTCCTCGATGGCTGATCGATCTATGGTCAAGCCCTTGTACTTGTCGTTCCACGGCTCTTCGCTGTCGCCGAAATCGTAGCGGAACGTCCGGTCCTCGATCACCATCAGTTTGGTATCGGGCTTGACGTAGTTCTGCTTGAGTGCGGCCGAATAAATCTCATACTCCTCATCCGAAACTCCGACGTCCGAGCTGGTCTGGGCTCGAGCGGCTGAAACCGAGGTGGAGCCAAGTTCGATCGACACCAGAACAAGTCCGGCAAGCCAACGTGAAGCCCGAGTCATCATCAATACCTCCCATGCGATTGCTGCCGATCTCGCAGAATCGAGCAGGTGTCCCCAAGCCGGCTGAAACACACGCCCGTAGTGAATGCACAGCACTTCTTCTGATGGCGCCTTGTGCTGTCAACGCCACGGACTGCAGCAAGACCTCATTCTACACAGTGAGTGATGCGTGTGAAAGATGGGGGGCATTCGGAGAAGGCTTTTATTATCCCAGTGTCGGGGATAGGGCGGGAGACTGCGACCAGTCTCGGGACCGATTTCCAGAGCGAAACGATGACAGCCTGCAAGAGAGGGACAATCTGTTCGGCTGCCATCGCCTCGGCTGAGTCGATCGTGGCTACTCGGGGTCTCTGGGATCATTGAATAGGACACCCAGCTTTATGCTTCCGTGTCCAAACTGAGGAAAGCCTGCAGCGCCGCGGCTTCCCGGGTCCAGGTTAGACGCCGTGTCATCGGGCGGAAATAAGACCAGCGAGTTCAGAAACTCAAGGATGGCCGCCTTGCGGTCCGGCGACAGACTTGCGAATCTGTCGCGTGCAACCTGAGCCTCGCCTCCATGCCGCAAGATAACTTCGATGAGATTGATGCTGCGCCCATCGTGTCCGTAAGGCCCGGTGCTGCCGACGCCCCATAG